>JAYVMK010000001.1:0-1707 GCA_043758995.1 Lichenibacterium sp.
CGACGGTGCCACCCTCCCGGTCCGGCAGGAGATCGATGGTGCAGCGATGCTCGAGGTCGCAGATGATTGTTCCATAGCGCTGGCCCTTCAGCCAGGCGAAGTCGTCAATGCCGACCACGCGAACATTGGACGGCGACGGTGCCACGCGCCGCCGCAGGAGGCGCAGCAGCGTGTCGGCGCCGACCGGCATGGAGAGGCGTCCAGCGAGCCTTTCTCCGGGACGGCCGCCGAGGGCGAGGGCGATTGCATGGGTGAGCACGTCGAGGCGAGAGGTGCGTCGAGCGTGAGCCTGGATGAGATCCGGGGGAAACCGCTCCGTGAAGATCCGACGCTCGCACGAGGCGTTCCGACATCGAAAACGCTGGGCGGCTAAACGGATCCTG
Organism: Lichenibacterium sp.; assembly: GCA_043758995.1. Taxonomy (GTDB): domain Bacteria; phylum Pseudomonadota; class Alphaproteobacteria; order Rhizobiales; family Beijerinckiaceae; genus Lichenihabitans. Next base: position 384 of record JAYVMK010000001.1, read on the forward strand.
AGCCGCCGACCATGCGCCGGAAAGTCGCCGAGGGTTCGTCCATAGCGGCTGTGCACCGAGGAAGATGACAGCCCACACGCAGGACAGTCACTCGTGACCGCCGCGCCATGCGCGTGGACGACGATCCCGTCGATGCCGATCTCGTGTCGGTCGACGAGCAATCCTGGCGGGACCAGCTTGAGCGGCACAGTTCGATACGACATACGATCCGGCCCTCCCTGGCCGAAGCGCCTACGCCGCTGGAGTCACTTGGGATTCGTCGCCTGCTGCACCAACTTCGCGCCAGAGCCGTTATTGCAAGCGATGTTACAAATTTATCTGCCGTGTGCCGCCTCCGCGCGCAGAAGAACCACACCCCGGACGTCGTGGTGGTGGCCGGCGACCTCGGCATCCGCCGAGACGATCAACGGCCTCTACAAGGCGGAAGTGATCCATCGGCGCGGCCCATGGCGGTCCTTCGAAGCCGTCGAGTTCGCGACCTTCGAATGGGTCGACTGGTTCAACACCCGCCGCCTGCTCGAACCGATCGGCATCCTAGTTTTGCATGCACCAGTATGTCCATCGCATAAGTCTCGCTGCAACTGGCGCTTGTACGACGGCTTCGACTCGGGCTCACTTCTTTAAACGTCATCGATTGCTGTAGGCTCCGGGTGGGAGCGGAAGAGCAGCTTACGCGGCTCCGTGTGAGCCAGACAGCAGCCTGACAGGCGGCAGCGATAAGATAGGATAATGAACTGTCACCGCCATGCAACCATTCGCGCCAAACATCCATCCCGGTGTGACGGCGTCCGACTGGGCGCCCTCGCCGTTCCGTCGATCGCGCTAGCGGGAAACCTGAGTTTCGCTCCCGACGAAGAACGTGGGACCGCAGCGCAGCAGGCCAGTCGCATTGCGGGCGTGGTCCAATTCCGCCCGGTCGCTATCCCGAACAAGACGGCGATCCTGGCCTGCCTGCAGAGCAAAAAGCCTCGTCCGAGCCCGGCTTCTTACCGCGTCATCGCGCCAGGTCCGCAGACGCTGGGATGATGATTTCTGCCGTGTGTCGATGCCCTCCAATAGACCGGAAGTGAGCCGTATGACGAAGCCACGCCTGATGATTGAACCCGGCGGTTTCAGGAGAGGCGTCAAGCCCCTCATTACAGCCTTAATGGCGCTTGTCGCCACCTGCGGCCCGCTCCTCGCCGATCCGTTGAAGGCGACGATGGGCGAAATGGCGAAGACGACCAAGGAGGCCAAGGCGGCCCTGTCCGCTTCCGACGCAGGGACCTTCGATGCGATCCTGAAGGCCTACGCTGACGAGGGGAGAGCAGGCATGGCGCTGTTT
>JAYVMK010000002.1:0-7575 GCA_043758995.1 Lichenibacterium sp.
CCGGCCGGTCGTTGAGCGGCCTCGTCACCGGCACCCGCGGGTCGAGCGCCTCGCCCGCGCGCGGCGCCGCGGTCGCCACCTCGATCATCGCATCGTCCTTGAGGATGCGAGACCGTGGGACGTCGCGGCCCTGTGCCTCCGATTCGCGCCAAGCAGCGAGTTCCATCATCACGGCGAGGTCGCGCGGCTTCCGGAGCTTCGAGCGGAACCGCTCCCAGGCCTGGTCGGGGTGCTGCTCGTAGGTGGCGGGGGAGAGCAGTGTCTTCATTTCGTCGGCGAGCCAGCCGGTCCGCTTCGAGGCCTCAAGCTGCTTCACCAGAAGCTTGTAGATGTCGCGCAGATGGGTGACGTCGGCCAGCGCGTAGGTGACCTGGGCGGTGCTCAGCGGGCGCCGCGCCCAATCGGTAAAGCGCGACGACTTGTCGATCGAGACCTTGCACAACGTCTGAGCCAGCTCGCTGTAGGACACCTGATCGCCGAAGCCGCAGACCATGGCGGCGACCTGCGTGTCGAAGAGCGGCTCGGGCAGGCGGCCGGACATCTTCCAGACGATTTCGAGATCCTGCCGAGCGGCATGGAAGACCTTGACGACATTGGTGTCGGCCATGAGGTCGAGGAACGGGATCAGGTCGATGTCGGGTGCCAGCGCATCCACCACCACGGCCTCGTCGTCCGAGGCGAGTTGCAGCACGCAGAGCTTCGGCCAGAAGGTGGTTTCACGCAGAAATTCGGTATCCACCGTGACGAACGGATGCCGGGCCAGACGGCGGCAGACGGCCGCGAGCTCTTCGGTGGTGGTGATCAGTGTCATAGGGTTCCCATAACGCAAGCACGCGCGTGTTGCGAGCCGCCCTCCATTGTTCGAGGGCATCCGATGTCGCAGGGCTTGCGGCGTCCGGCACCTTAGGATTTTGACGGCTGCGGCAATCCATGAGAAAGCCGGAGCGCCGTCGCGTCTGCGTCGTTTCGCGAGCGCGTCACTGCGCCCGATATCGTCGCGCGCCCCGAGATCATCGACCCCGAGAGTTTGCCATCATGCACCGCTACCGCACCCACACCTGCGGCGCCCTGAGCGAAGCCGACATCGGCACCGACGTGCGGCTGGCCGGATGGTGCAACCGCATCCGCGACCACGGTGGCGTCCTCTTCATCGACCTGCGTGACCATTACGGCATGACGCAGGTGGTCATCGATCCCGATTCGCCCGCCTTCGCCCAGGCCGAGAAGCTACGTTCGGAGTGGGTCGTGCGCGTCGACGGGCCGCTGCGCCGTCGCCCGGCCGGAACCGAGAATGCCGACATGGCGACCGGCCAGGTCGAACTTTATGCGTCCGAGATCGAGGTCCTCGGTCCGGCCGCCGAACTGCCGATGCCGGTCGCGGGCGAGCAGGACTATCCCGAGGATATCCGGTTGAAGTACCGCTTCCTCGACCTGCGCCGCGAGCGGCTGCACAACAACATCATCCTGCGCAGCCGGGTGATCGACAGCCTGCGCACCCGCATGAAGGGCCAGGGCTTCACCGAATTTCAGACGCCGATCCTGACCGCCTCGTCGCCCGAGGGCGCGCGCGACTACCTCGTGCCGTCGCGCGTCCATCCCGGCAAGTTCTACGCGCTGCCGCAGGCGCCCCAGCAGTTCAAGCAGCTCATCATGGTGGCGGGCTTCGACCGCTACTTCCAGATCGCGCCCTGCTTCCGCGACGAGGACGCGCGCGCCGACCGCTCGCCGGGCGAGTTCTACCAGCTCGACATCGAGATGAGCTTCGTCACGCAGGACGACGTGTTCGACACGGTCGAGCCCGTGCTGCGCGGCATCTTCGAGGATTTCGGCAAGGGCCGGCCGGTCACGCAGACGTTCACCCGCATTCCCTATCGCGAGTCGATGCTGAAATATGGCAACGACAAGCCGGACCTTCGCAACCCGTTGCTGATCGCCGATGTCAGCGACGCTTTTGCCGACGAGGCCGTGACGTTCAAAGCCTTCAAGGGCGTCATCGACAAAGGCGGCGTGGTACGCGCCATCCCGGCGCCGGGCGCCGCCACGCAGCCACGCAGCTTCTTCGACAAGCTCAACGATTGGGCGCGCGGCGAGGGATCGGCCGGTCTCGGCTACGTCATCCTCGAAGGCGAGGCCGGAGCGCCGGTCGGCAAGGGTCCGATCGCCAAGTTCATCCCGCCCGAGGTCCTGGCCCGCATCTGCACGGCCGCCAAGGTCGGGCCGGGCGACGCCGTCTTCTTCGCCGCCGATACGGAAGCCAAGGCGGCCCGCCTTGCTGGGCTTGCCCGCACCCGCATCGGCCGCGAGCTGAAGCTCATCGACGAGGACAAGTTCGAGCTCTGCTGGATCGTCGACTTCCCGATGTACGAGTACAACGAGGACGACAAGAAAATCGACTTCTCCCACAACCCGTTCTCGATGCCCCAGGGCGGGCTCGAGGCGCTGGAGACCATGGATCCCCTCGATATCCTGGCCTACCAGTACGACATCGTCTGCAACGGCATCGAGCTCTCGTCGGGCGCGATCCGAAACCACCGTCCGGACGTCATGCGCAAGGCCTTCGCCATCGCGGGCTACGAGGAGGCGGTGCTCGAGGAGCGCTTCGGCGGCATGTATCGCGCCTTCCAGTATGGCGCGCCGCCCCACGGCGGCATCGCACCGGGCGTGGATCGCATCGTCATGCTGCTGGCCGGCGAGGAGAACCTGCGCGAGGTCGTGCTCTTCCCCATGAACCAGCGCGCCGAGGACCTGCTGATGGGCGCTCCCGCACCGGCCACGCCGAAGCAGTTGCGCGAACTCCACATCCGCTCGACCGCGACGCCGCCCACCGACACGAAGAAGCCGGACGCCGATCCCGACGCTTTGGTGTCGCCGCACGGCGTCTGAGCCGACCGGGAGGGCGGGGCCATGCAGACCGTTGTCTGCATTCGCTGGGGTACGGAGTACGGAGCCGATTACGTCAATCGCCTCCACCGGGCCGTGATGCGCAACGTGGCGCGTCCGACCCGCTTCGTGGCCTTCACCGATCCGATCAATGGGCTCGACGCCGGCATCGAGGCGCGGCCGATCCCCGACATCGCGCTGCCGCCCGGGCTCAAGCCCGGCCCGTGGCGCAAGCTCGCACTCTGGGCGTCCGATCTCGGCGGATTGGAGGGTGACCTCCTATTCCTCGACCTCGACATCCTCGTTACCGGCTCGCTCGATCCGTTGTTCGATCACGAGCCTGGAAAGCTCGTCCTCGTGCGCAATCCGACCCAGGGGCGACGCGACGGTATCGGCAATTCGTCGGTGATGCGCTTCAGGGCCGGATCGGCGTCGCATCTGGTCTCGGATTTCGAGGCCGACGCCGTGGCCCTGTCCTACCGCTTCGACAACGAGCAGATCTACGTCACCAAAGCCTCCGGCCTGCCGGTGGTGTTCTGGCCCGAGGCTTGGTGCCCGAGCTTCAAACATGGCCTGATGCCGCGCTGGCCATTCTACCTGTTCCGCGTGCCCGTCCTGCCCCCGGACGCCCGCGTCGTCGTCTTCACCGGCCACCCGCGCCCCGACGAGGCGCTGCGGGGCCGCTGGCCGGCCAAGTGGTACAAGAAGTTCTACCGCTCCCTGCCGCCCGTGCCCTGGGTGGCGGATCACTGGCGTTAGCCTCGTCAGGCTGCTGGCCGAGGTCGACATGAGCACGGGAGACTCGACCAGACGAGAATCGGAATGCACCAGCGGGTGACGAGACGTTTTGGCTGAATGGCTACGATGTATCGCCTCGTGGAGCGGCATCCTCTCTTAGCCTCCGAGGACCAATGGGTCCGGCGGTCCACGTAGATAAAAGCTACTTTGTTGATCACATGAAGATTAACAATGGCGCATCTGCCAAAAGACATTGCACGAGAGCTAGCTTGGTCCTCCTCCGATCAATGATCGACACATCTATTCCACTCGCTTCCCGCCCCGCGCTTCCCGTGTCTCCCCTGAAAGGATAAGGAAAGGTCAGTCGCGATTCCGACGGTGGTGATGGCTCCGCCGTTCCACCGTCCAGGAGGTTCTTCATGCCGCTTACCCGTCGCGACCTCTTGAGTGCCGCCGCCTTTGCGCCGGTCTTGCTGCACGCCGGTAGCGCTGCGGCCCAGGGCGCGACGCCGAAGCGTGGCGGGACTCTTCAGACCATGCTGACCCCCGAACCGCCGATTCTAATCCCTGGCGTCAACAATCAGGCCCCGACCCTGATCGCGGCGGGCAAGATCTTTCAAGGCCTGCTGGCCTTCTCGCCGAAGCTGGAGCCCCTGCCGTCCCTCGCCAAGTCCTGGGAGCTGAGCGACGACAAGCTGGTCTATACGTTCCACCTGCAGGATGGGGTGAAGTGGCATGATGGCCAGCCCTTCACGGCGGAGGACGTGGTCTTTTCGATCATGAAATTCGCCATGGACGTCTCGCCCCGTGCCCGCGCGGTGCTCACGCATATCAAGGAGGGAACGGCGCCCGACCCGTTGACGGCGCGTTTCACGCTGGATCGGCCGTTCGAGCCTTTCCTGTTGATGTTCGACGCATCCACTCTGCCGATGTTGCCGAAGCACATCTACGACGGTACTGACTACCGCACCAATCCGGCCAACCAGCACCCCATCGGAACCGGGCCGTTCCGATTTTCCGAGTGGCAGCGCGGGAATTTTATTCGACTCGACCGCTTCGACGGCTATTGGAAACCGGGGCAGCCCTACCTCGACGCCATCATCTATCGCATCGTGCCCGACAGCCAGAGCCGCGCGCTGGCGCTGCAGACCGGACAGGCCAGCCTGTCGCAATGCAACGACATCGAGCCCTTCGACGTGCCGCGCTTCCGTGCGCAGCCGGAGCTCGATGTCGAGACCACGGGCTGGGAATACTTCGCTCCGATGATGCAGCTTGAGCTCAACTGCCGCGCGGCACCGCTGAACGACTCGCGCGTCCGGCGCGCTTTCGCCCACGCCATCGATCGGAACTTCATCGCCCAGCGTTTGTGGTTCGGTGTCGGAAAGCCGGCCACCGGTCCCTTCACGGCCTCGACGCGTTTCCACGACGCCTCGGTCGAGATGCCGAAATACGATCCCGCCGCCGCGATGCAGCTTCTGGATGCCGCCGGACTGAAGCCGGGGTCGGACGGCGTGCGGGCGAGGGTGAAACACCTCGTGCTGCCCTATGGTGAAGTTTGGACGCGGCTTGCCGAGTACCTGCGCCAATCGCTCCACAAGGTCGGGGTCGAATTGGTGCTGGAGAGCACCGACGCCGGCTCCTGGGCCTCCCGAGTCGCCAACTGGGACTACGACACGACCATCAACTTCCTCTACCAGTTCGGCGATCCGACGCTGGGCGTCGAGCGGACCTACGTGTCGTCGAACATCAAGAAAGTCACCTTCACCAATACAGGCGGCTTCTCCGACCTCAAGGTCGACGAACTCTTTGCTGCCGGCCGCGACGGCGCGACCGCCGAGGTGCGCGGCAAGGCCTTCGCCGAGGTGCAGAAGGTGCTGGTCGAAGAGATGCCGAACGTCTGGCTCATGGACATGACCTTCCCCACCATCCATCCAAAAAAGCTGCAGAACGTCATCCGGCTCGGCACCGGCGTCAACGCCAGCTTCGACGACGTCTACTTCGCCTGAGCCGAGACGATGTCGAGCCTTCCCGGCTTCCTCGCTCGGCGGATCGTCAAGTCGGCTGTTGTGGTTCTGGCCATCGCGGTCTGCAACTTCCTCCTGATTCATGCCGCCCCGGGGGATCCGGCCAGCTTCATGGCGGGCCAGTCCGGCGCCGGCGACCCGAAATACCTCGAACAACTCCGCCACCAGTTCGGTCTCGACCTGCCGCTCTGGCGCCAGCTCGTGATCTATCTCGGCAGCCTCCTGCGCTTCGACCTTGGCTTCAGCCAACGCCTTCAGGCCGGCGTCGCCTCCCTCATCGCCGAGCGGCTACCCGCCACCCTGCTGCTCACCGGCGTAGCCTTTGGGATCGCGCTGGCCGGAGGCGTGACCATGGGAGCGCTGGCGGCTCAGCGCGTCGGACGCTGGACCGATACCGCCATCACGGTCGTGGCGCTCGCCTTCTACGCGACGCCGATCTACTGGGTCGGGCTGATGCTGGTACTGGTCTTCGGCGTCTGGCTCGAATGGCTGCCGAGCTTCGGAATGACCGATCCCGGGCTCGGCCTGCACGGGCTCGCGCTGGTGATGGATCTCGCCCGACACCTCGTGCTGCCCGCTCTGACGCTCGGCCTCTTCTATCTCGCCGTCTACGCTCGCCTGACCCGGGCCACCATGCTGGAGGTGGCTGGCCTCGACTTCGTCCGCACGGCGCGCGCGAAGGGCGTGCCCGAGGGGCGGATCCTGCGCGCCCACGTGCTGCGCAACGCCCTGCTGCCGGTCATCACGCTGGCCGGCATCCAGGCCGGGCAACTCGTCGGCGGCTCCATCCTGGTCGAGACCGTCTTCGCTTGGCCGGGCATCGGACGCCTCGCCTTCGAGGCGCTGCTGGCCCGCGACTATCAGGTCCTGTTGGGGGTCTTCCTTGTTACCTCGATCATGGTGGTCCTGTTCAATCTCCTGACCGACCTCGTCTACGCTCTGGTCGATCCGCGCGTGGAGGCGGCTGCGTGAACCCGGTCCTGCGCCGCTTCCTCCGCCACCCCGGCGCCGTCGCGGGCGCGCTGATTCTGCTTGCGGTCATCGGCGTCGCCGCCTCAGCCTCCGTGCTGTTCCCGGACGGCCCCTGGGACATGGCAGGAGCACCTTTCCAGCCCCCCGGCGAGATGGACCTGCCGCTCGGCACCGACAGCCTCGGCCGCAACGTCGCAGCTGGCATCGCCTACGGGGCGCGAGTGTCGCTGCTGGTCGGCGCTGTCGCCACCATCCTGTCGTTGGCCATCGGGGTCACGCTGGGCGCCGTGGCGGGCTATCTCGGCGGCTGGGTCGACGACCTCGTGATGCGGATCACCGAATTCTTCCAGACCATCCCATCCTTCGTGCTGGCGATCCTGCTGGTGGCGATCTTCACGCCCTCCATCGGCTCGATCGTGACCGCCATCGCGGTCGTGTCTTGGCCCCCGGTCACCCGCGTGGTGCGGGCGGAGTTCCTTAGCCTGCGCTCCCGCGAGTTCGTCCAGGCTGCGGAGGTCCTGGGTAAAAGCCCTTTCTCCATCGTGCTCACCGACATCCTGCCCAACGCGCTCTCGTCCGTCATCGTGCTGGCCTCGCTGATGGCGGCGACCGCCATCCTGCTCGAATCCTCGCTGTCCTTCCTGGGTCTCGGCGACCCCAACCTGATGTCCTGGGGTTTCCTCATCGGCTCGGGCCGCTCGGTGATCCGCATTGCCTGGTGGATGAGCGTCTTTCCCGGCCTTGCCATCGTGGTCACCGTCCTGGCGCTGAACCTCATCGGCGAAGGTCTCTCCGACGCCTTGAACCCGCGTCTGCGCCAGCGGAGCAACCGGCCATGATCCTGCTCGGGGTCGAGGACCTGACGATCGGCTTGCCCCCGGGCGCCGACCGGCCCCACGCCATCGAGGGCGTCACGATCACGGTCGAGCCCGGCGAGATCGTCTGCGTGGTAGGGGAAAGC
>JAYVMK010000003.1:0-2554 GCA_043758995.1 Lichenibacterium sp.
CGCGAAGAGCCTTGCGGGAGCGGCGGAGAAGGTTCGCCGAAGAGATCCAACTCGTCCCAGAGCGGTTCAGCATCTTCATTTTCGTGAGACGCTTCTCCGAGCGTGTCCGGCCGCTCGCTCCCGTCCCGGCGTAATGCCAAGGCCGTCACGACATCATCGGCCGAGGTGCAGAGCGTGGCACCCTGGCGGATGAGGTCATTGGTCCCTTCCGCCCGCGGATCGAGAGGCGAGCCCGGCACGGCGAACACCTCGCGCCCCTGCTCGTTGGCGAAACGCGCCGTGATGAGCGAGCCGGACCGGCGGCTGGCCTCCACCACGACGACCCCGAGGCTCAGGCCCGACACGATGCGGTTGCGCCGTGGAAACTCGCGGGCACGTGGCTCCCAGCCGAGCGGCATTTCGGAGATCAACGCACCGTTCTCGCAAATGCGCCGCGCCAGCGCCTCGTGTTCGGACGGATAAATATGGTCGTGTCCGCCGGCCAGCACCGCGACGGTCCCAGTGTCGAGGCTCGCCATATGGGCTTTGAGGTCGATGCCTCGGGCAAGACCGGAAGCGATCACGTAGCCGGCCTCGACCAGGCCACGCGTGAGCCGCTCGGTGAAGATCTGGCCGGTCGCCGAGGCATTGCGCGAGCCGACGATCCCCACGATCGGTCTCGCCAGCACCTCCAGCCGGCCGGCGACCGCGAGGAGCGGCGGTGGCGCGTCGATGGCCCGCAAGGCCTCCGGATAGGCGGCCTCGCAGAGGGCCACGAAACGGATGTTGAGCTTGCGGGCCCGGTTCCACTCCGCCTCCGCATCGGCCACCGAGCAGATCTTGATCGCGCGCGAGGTCGCCTTCTTGGCCAGCGCTGGGAGGACTTTGAGGGCGGCGGAGGCCGTTCCGTTGCGGTCGAGCAGGGTCTTGAAGGTGCGGGGGCCAACGTTCTCGCTGCGGATCAGCCGGAGCCAATCGAGCTTTTCGGCATCGTCGAGGTCGCGGGCCCCCAAGATCATGACGTCGGGTCCGTCATGCCTTGGCGCCGATTCGGGTTTCCGTGCCCTGCATCAGGCGCTGCAGGTTCTCCCGGTGCTTCCACCACAACAGGATTGTCATCAAGGTCAGCGCCACCCCGTCGGTGATCTGGCCGGTGAGCAGAAAGATGAGCGGAGCCGCCACTGAGCCCACCAGGGCCGCCGCTGACGAGATCCGAACCGCGAAGGCGATCACCAGCCAGATGCCGGCGAAGACCAGACCCGCCGGCCACCACAGGCCGAGCAGACACCCGAGATAGGTCGCGACACCTTTGCCGCCGCGGAATCGGAGCCAGACGGGGTAGATGTGGCCCAGGAAGGCTCCGGCCCCGGCGAAGATCGCCGCACCGTCACCCCAGAGATGGACGGCCAGCAGGACGGCGAGCGTGCCCTTCAGGGCGTCGAGAACCAAAGTGAGAGCCGCGAGGTCCTTGCGGCCGGTGCGCAGCACGTTGGTGGCGCCGATATTGCCGGAACCGATCGAGCGGATGTCGGTCGTGCCGGCGCTGCGTGTGATGAGAAGGCCGAAGGGGATGGATCCCAGGCCATAGCCCAGCACCAGTGCTGCGATTTCACCCAGACCCGGCTCGTTCATCGCGCGATCCAATTCGTGGCGCGCCGCGGCACCGACATGTCGAGGCCTGGATCTTAGGTGGCATTGCGCTGTACGGCAACGCGGACGGCATCCCTCCGCCGCTCCGTCGGGAGCCCATGACGATCGAAACTCTCCCAGCCCGGGCGCATGCTCCGCTGCTGTCTCTCCAGTGTCTCCGGGCGGTCGCATCGCTGCTTGTCATGGTGCATCACGTCGCTTTCGACGGCGATACGATCGCGGCCCGCACCGGCGCCGCCTCGTTCGACTTCGACCGATCTTTCGACTTCGCCTTCGGCATCCACCTGTTCTTCGTCATCTCGGGCTTCATCATGCTCCGCACGGCACGAGGCTTCGGCTCGCTGCGCGGCGCGACGATCTTCCTGACGCGCCGGGTCCTGCGTGTCGTTCCGCTCTACTGGCTCCTGACGAGCCTCGTGCTCGTCGGCACGGCGATCGCGCCTCATCTTCTCAACACGCCTCCGGGCGGGCTTGCGGTCGTGATCGGCAGCTACCTCTTCGTGCCGGTGATGCGCGGCACCGGCGAACTGCGTCCGGTGCTGGGGCAGGGCTGGACGTTGAACTACGAGATGTTCTTCTACGCGCTCTTTACCTTGGCGATGTTGATGCCGCGGCGCGTGGCCGTGCCGGCGCTCGCGGTGACCCTGGTCGGCCTCGTGGCGCTCGGTCGAGCCGTCACCCCGCCCTTTGCCGCCGTCGCGGTCTGGACCGATAGCCTGCTGCTCGAGTTTCTGTTCGGCATCGGGATCGCGCTCTTGGCCGAGCGCGGGGCGACCGCCAGTGCGGGCATGGCCGCCGTGCTGACGGGGCTCGGCTGCCTCGCCGCAGTGATGCTGGGTCCGATCATGCCCCGCTTCGACGGTATCGCCCCCTGGGCCAGGGAGGGACTACCCGCGGCGCTCATCGTGGCGGGATGCGTCCTTGG
>JAYVMK010000004.1:0-7013 GCA_043758995.1 Lichenibacterium sp.
GCAACGCCGACGCGCCTCATCCTGCCACGCGTCTGGCCTCCCGCGCTCGGCGCCCTGATGCTGTTGCTAGCCGGCGCTTCGGTGTGGTTCGAGGCTTCGACCTGGCCAGACCTCGCCACCCGTTCGGCAGCTCTGCGCCATGTGTCGGACAGCTTGATCTCGGGTCTGTTCGATAACGAAGTCGCCAGTTCCTACGAGAACAACAGCGCGGAAGATATCGCCGGCCTTGTTCCCTATCTGCGTTCCCATCGCCTTGCCGCTTTCGCTGACCCCGCCTTTGCGCTTTCCGGGCAGGTCCTCGATCCGGCCAAAGGCGCGAGCCCTTGCCCGGGATCGGTCACGGCGCACGCCGAGCCAGCCCTCGGCACGGAGGGAGTTCGGTTGGCGGGCACGGTTCCGAAACAGGATCGGGGCACCGCCTCGACCCGGATCGTCATCGTCGACGCCTCCGAGCGCGTGGTGGGGTTCGGTTCGATGGCGTTGCCGGGCCAACCTCGCCGGTTGTGGAACGGTTATGCCCAGGCCCGGCCCGGGCAGGTGTTGGAGGCTCACGCCTCGGTCGGGACCGACCATGATTGCACGCTAGGCCAAGTGACCGTCGAGGCCCAGCCGCCGGCCTGAACGCCAACCTTCGCTTACTGAACCGCCACCGGGACAGACGGCCTCGCGGCAGCGGAACGGGCTGCCATCCGGTCCGCAACCGAAACCACTGCCGCGACGACGACGTCGGGATCCGACCATTGCGGAGAATGCCCCCGCCCAGGCAGCAGCGCCAGCGTCGCGCCGGGCACTTCGCGGACCATGCGTTCGGCGTGAAACGGCGCCGGTGCGATCGTGTCGCTGTCCCCCGCCACGAGAGCCAGCGGAATCTCGATCCCGGGCAGGCGCGGTCCCAGACCCGTCACGAAGGCATGAAGATGGAACACGTCGCTGGCGTTGTTCTCGAATTCGAGGGGGCGGAGCACGAGTTCGACGCCGGTGCGTTCGATGAAGTCCGGAGGAGCCGGCTGGGGCGAGAAGACGGAGGCGATACCGGCGGGCAGGAGCAACTGGCCGACCGGCAGGGTCATGATGTGGGTGAAGGCCGGCCCGAGCCACCGCGAGGCCGCGGGCCCGTAGTACCACTCGATTCCCGTCGGCCAGGGATAGACCACGGGCGACAGCAGCACGGCGCCGCCGGTCACGTCGCGGTGGTCGAGCGCGAAGACGGAGCCGAGCGCGCCGCTCCAGCTATGACCCACCACGATGGCATCCGAGACGCCGAGCCGTTTCAGCCCCTCGGCGATCAACTCGGCCTGGCGCGCCGGCGAAGAATCGTCCTCCTCCCCGTCCGGCCGGTCGCTCCAGCCATGACCCGGCCTGTCGAAGGCGAGAACGCGGAAGCCGCGGGCCATGAGCCGATCCCCGAGCGGCACCATGAGGTCGGCCTGGTTGCCGCTGGCGCCGTGGAGTAGGATCACCGTGCCGCGTGAGGAGCCGGCGGTCCGGCGCTCGGTGTAGTGGAGACGCGCACCGCCGCCGATGGTCACGAAGGCTCCGCGCGGCGGAAAACGCCGCTCGATCACGCCCGTCTGCCACAGGGTGTAGAGCCATCCGGCAGCGGCCAATGTCAGGATGAAGGCGGCGAGCCCGAGCGGAACCCTCATCGCGCCACCTCGGGCCGGAGCGACGGGCTTCGGGCCGTCAAAGAGCCTCCCCGTCGACCGTGGGGGCGAGCTTGTCGACGGCCTTGCGGATCTCGGTATCCTGCGGATCGACGGCGAGCGCTTTGCGCAGCACCTTCAAAGCCGCCGCGTGCTCGCCATGGCGTTCCAGAATGAAACCCATGCCGCTCAGCGCCCCGAAGTGACGCGGCTCTAGCACCAACACGTGACTGATGTCCTCCATGGCGCCTGTATCGTCATCGTCGAGGAAACGGAGGGTGGCACGCTTGTTCCAGGCTTCGGCCCAGCCCGGCCGAAGGTCGATGATCTTGTCCAGCAAAGCGGCCGCGACGTCGCGCCGTTGTCCATCCATGGCCGCCACGGCCCGCGTCATGAGCAGGTCCGCCGTATCGGAGCCCGACTGCATCCAGAGCCGCTCGACCATCCCGGCGATCCCCTTGGCTTCGTCGGAGTCTCGAGCGACAGCCAGCCGGTTCAGAAGCTTGTCCAGCATCTCGGCATGGCTCGTGGGTTTAGGAGGGGGCGCTGCGGCACTCGCATCGGACCCGGCTCCTCGCTGGGGCGTCGGATGATCGAGAGCGCCGTCCGTCCCGGACACCGGACGATCCGAGGGCAGGGCGCTCGGACCGGGAAGCCCGGGGAAAGGATTTCCGCGCCGGAAGAACGGCACGGGCGATGACGGGGAGTCGAGGTCGGTCGAGTGACCGACGTCTGGCGCCGCGGTCGCCGGGACCGCAAACGACATACTCGCCGCCAGTGCAGCGGCCCATGCAATGGATTTGCCCATGGCGGAAAGATAGGGGCCTGCGCCAGCTCCGTCAAAGGCACCTAAAACGACGAAAACCCCGGAACGGAGTTCCGGGGCTCGTCACATCGTCACGGATGACCGCCGCTTCAGCCCTGACGGGCCTTGTAGCGCTTCTGGGTCTTGTTGATGATGTAAACGCGGCCCTTGCGGCGCACGAGCTGGTTGTCGCGGTGGCGTCCGCGGAGCGACTTCAAGGAATTGCGGACCTTCATCACTGCACCTGATCAAAAGAAATGCGGCGGGATGACCCGCCGCGTCTTCCTGTCCTATGACTCATCGCGCGCCCGCGATCAAGCCCCAACCTCAGGCGGCATCGAGCGCCGGATAGTCGATGTAGCCCTTGGGACCCGGACCGTAGAAGGTCTCGGGCTGCGGCGCATTGAGCGGCGCGTCCTCTCGGAAGCGACGGACGAGGTCCGGATTGGCGATGTAGAGTTTGCCGAAGGCGACAGCGTCGGCCTCGTTGTTGGCGAGGACCCGCACGGCGTCGGCCTTCGAGAACATCTCGTTCTCGATATAGAGGCCGCCGAAGGCCCGCTTGATCTCGGCGCCGAGGCTGTCGTCGCCGCGCTTCTCGCGCGCGCAGATGAAGGCAATCTTCCGATTGCCGAGCTCTCGCGCCACATAGGAAAAAGTCCCCAGCGGATCTGAATCGCCCATGTCATGGGCGTCGCGCCGCGGCGCCAGATGCATGCCGACCCGGGAGGCGCCCCAGACCGCGATGCAGGCATCGGTCACTTCGAGCATGAGGCGAGCGCGGTTCTCGATGGGGCCGCCGTAATCGTCGTCGCGGCGGTTGGTCTTGTCCTGCAGGAACTGGTCGAGCAGGTAGCCATTGGCTCCGTGGATCTCGACCCCGTCGAAGCCGGCCTTCTTGGCGTTCTCGGCGCCTTTGCGATAGGCCGCCACCACCATCGCGATCTCGTTGACTTCGAGGGCGCGAGGCGTCTCGAACTCCTTCTGCGGACGCATCAGGCTGACGTGTCCGGCCGGACGAACGGCGCTCGGCGCCACGGGCAGGCGGCCATCGAGGTAGCTTGGGTCCGAGATCCGGCCGACGTGCCAGAGCTGCATGAAGATGAGACCACCGGCCTGGTGAACGGCGCCGGTGATGAGCTTCCACCCCTCGACCTGCTCGTCCGACCAGATGCCGGGCGTGTCGGGATAGCCGACGCCCTCGTCGGTCACGCTCGTCGCCTCGGAAAGGATCAGGCCTGCCGTGGCGCGCTGGCGATAATAGTCCGCCATCATCTCGTTCGGAACGCGTCCGCCGCCGCCGGCCCGACAGCGCGTCAACGGCGCCATGACGATGCGGTTCTGCAGGCGAAGATCGCCAATGATCAGGGGATCGAAGAGGTCGGCCAAGACTGCGGCTCCAGATTGGGGGATCACCTGCAGGCAGATGGGCCATGCTGCGACGCGGGGTAAGGCCGCGGTCAAGCTCAGCAATGCAGCTCTGCATCACGGGCGGAGCTGCATCTCTCTCAGGGCTTGAGCACGTCCTTGCTCTCGACGGTCGAGTCCGCCTTCAAGCGGTAGACGATCGGCACGCCGGTCTCGAGCTCCACGCCGACGATGCCGTCCGGAGACAATCCGTCGAGCACCATGATGAGAGAGCGTAGCGAATTCCCATGCGCCGCCACCAGCACCTTCTGGCCGGCGAGAACGCGCGGCAGGATGCGCTGGTTATAGAAGGGCAGGACGCGCGCCACGGTGTCGCGCAGGCTCTCGCCGCCGGGCGGCTGGATGTCATAGGAGCGGCGCCAGGTGTGGACCTGGTCGGCGCCCCACTTCGCCCGCGCCTCGTCCTTGTTGAGGCCCGACAGGTCGCCGTAGTCGCGCTCGTTCAGCGCCGAGTCGCGGATGGTTTCGAGCTTTTCCTGGCCGATCTCGCCGAGCACCAGGCCGCAGGTATGCTGGGCCCGTGTCAGCGCCGAGGTGAAAGCCACGTCGAAAGGCGCCACCGATTTCAGTGCCCGCCCGGCCGCCGTCGCCTCCTCGACACCCTTGGGCGACAGGTCCGGGTCCTTCCAGCCGGTGAAGAGGTTCTTCAAATTCCAGTCCGACTGGCCGTGGCGGATCAGAACGAGCATGCGGTCCATGGACATATCCATCGATCAGGGATCAGAAATCGGAAAGGTCGAGCACATCGGCCATGCTGTAGAGGCCGGGCTTGCGACCCCGGGCCCACAACGCCGCTTTCACGGCACCTCTGGCAAAGAGCGAACGGTCTTCGGCGCGGTGGCTGAGTTCGATGCGCTCGCCCTCGCCCGCGAAAATCACGGCGTGATCGCCCACGACAGTGCCGCCGCGCACGGCCGTAAAACCGATCGTGCCGGGAACGCGGGAGCCCGTGATGCCGTCACGACCCCGGACGGCCGCATCGTCGAGACTCACGCTGCGGCCTTGAGCGGCGGCTTCGCCCAGCAGCAGCGCCGTCCCCGAGGGAGCGTCGACCTTCATTCGATGATGCGTCTCGACGATCTCGATGTCCCACTCGACGCCGAGCGATCGTGCGGTGCGGCGCACCAGGGCCGCCAGCAGATTGACGCCGAGGCTCATGTTGCCGGAGCGGACCAATGGGGCATGGCGCGAGGCCGCTTCGAGCTTGGTGAGGTCGTTGGCGTCGAGGCCGGTCGTGCCGATGATATGGGCGATCCGGGCCTGGGCGGCCAACATGGCGAAATGCGTCGTGGCCGCCGGAGAGGTGAAGTCGAGCACGCCCTCCGCTCCCACGAAGGCTTCGAGCGCATCTTCCGAAACGGGGACCCCGATCGGGCCGAGGCCCGCCAATGTGCCGGCATCCTGCCCGAGCAACGGGGATTCCGCTCGTTCCAGAGCGGCCACCAGAACCAGACCCGGGGTGGCCTGAACGGCCGACACCAGCATGCGGCCCATTCGCCCACCGGCACCCGTGACGACGAGCCTCATATCCGACATCGATCGCATCTCCGCTGCCCTGCCGTGCAGGCTCTCGCGGCTGTCTCGTAGCGGGAAACACCGGTTTGGGGAACGGCGACGTGACTTAAAGTCCGACAGCCTTGCGCAAAGCCTCCGCCATACGGTCCCGCCAGTCGGGCCCCGCGGCGCGATAGGCGCCCAATAGGTCGCCGCCGAGTTCGATCCGTTCACGGTGGCTCGCCAGGGCCTCCGCCATCGCGGCGCGCCCCTCGGCCTCGCTGACGACCCGATCTCCGATCTTCCATGTCACAAGGGACATGTCGATCTCGGACAGATCGGGACCTTCCTCGTAGTCCGCGGCCGTGTTCTCGTCGGCGTCAACGAACGCCAAGGCGCTCCCCGTAGGTCCGCGGTTCCGGACCCGGAAAACACCTGGGCGGCATCGGCGAAGTCGAGCCCTCGCCCCATGAGCGTGGCATCGCGCTTCTTCGGGTCGAAGGAGATCCGCATGCGCCATCGTAGCCCGCGCGGATCCCTGAGTTCAACTCGCGATGATGCGGTTCAGGTCCCGGTCTCCCCTGGCGCCCGGGCCTCGATCGCCAGCGCATGGACGCCGTCGGGCTGCAGTTCGCCGGCTAGAAGCGCGTTGATGGTGCGGTGGCGGTCGACCCGGGACCGGCCGGCAAAGGCTGCGGCGGTGACGCGGACGCGAAAATGCGTCTCGCCGCCGGCTCGCGAACCCATATGTCCGGCGTGCTGGTGGGATTCGTCGATCACGTCGAGGCTCTGCGGCGCGAGACCCTGCGTCAGGGCCGCCACGATTCTGTCCTTAACACTCATCATATCTTTCCTTGGCAGTCAGGGGATGCGGGGCAAGGCCGCGATGCGGCACGGCCCGCCTTGCGACGCCCGTGATCTCCCCCATAATAGGTCGGTGATGAACCTCAACTCGCACCATTTCGATCGCATTCGCTCCAAGAGCGCGGGCAAGAGCGGCAAGGCCGCCGCTATGCCGACGAAGACGCCGTGCGATCATCCCGGCTGCAACGAGGCCGGAGACTTTCGCGCCCCGCAGGGTCGAGACCGCGAGGGGCAGTATTTCTGCTTCTGCATCGACCACGTCCGCGAATACAACGCCACGTATGATTATTTCACCGGCATGACCGACGATGCCGTTCAGAAATACCAGAAAGAAGCCCTGGTGGGCCATCGGCCGACCTGGAATATGGGCGTGAACCGCGCCGCCGGACAATCATCCTCGACCGACGATCTCCACCCCGACTCGCTGGGAATTTTCCGAGCGCGGGCGCGGCAGGGGCGCGCCGATGCGCCGCGTCGTCCCTATTATTCAATCGCCACCACCAAAGCGTTGGCCACCATGGGGCTCGACGAGATGGCGGACGCCGCCATCGTGAAAGCCCGCTACAAGCAATTGGTCAAGCAATTGCATCCGGATGCAAACGGTGGCGACAGGTCGAGCGAGGACAAATTGCGCGACATCATCCGCGCCTATAACTTCTTGAAGACGATCAAGCTCACACCACCGCGGGCCGCCGACGCGGCCCGTCAACCCTAGAAGCCCCAACGCGGGCACCGCTTCCCATGGGAAGCGGGCTCGGAGGATCGATGCAAAACGCTAC
>JAYVMK010000005.1:0-4383 GCA_043758995.1 Lichenibacterium sp.
CGCATCAACATCGGCTTCGCGCTGGTCGGTGCCGTGGTCGGCGAGTTCATCTCGTCCCAGCGCGGCCTCGGCCACATGATCTACACGGCCTCCTCGCTCTACGACCTCAACTCGGTCTGGGTCGGCCTCTTCGTGCTGATGGCGGTGGGCTTCGTGCTCTACCACCTCATCGACCTCGTCGAGCGCCGCATCCTGCCCTGGCGTCAGGTCTCGACCGCCGGCCAAGTGCAGGTCTGACCGTTGCCCGAAACCCTCCCCGAGCGCCAAGCCGTCCCCTCTTGGCGTGAAGCTTCGTTACGGATGAGCCCATGATCAGATCCCTACGCTCCGCCCTCCTCCTCGCTACCGCTCTCACGGCGGCGACCACGGCCACCAGTGCTCCGGCGGCGGCGGCCAACCTGAAGGCCACCGTGTCCCAGGCCTTCCAGTCGATGCTCTACCTGCCCCTTTATGTGGCGCTCGACGACGGGCTCTTCGCCAAGGCCGGCCTCGACGTCACCAAGGAGACCGCCGGGGCCCCGAGCGTGGCGCTCTCCGCCGTGATCTCGAAGAGCGCGCAGTTCTCGATCCACGGCCCGGAATGGACCGCGGTCGCGGCCTCGAAGGGCGCGCCGGTTGGGGTCATTTCCAACGTCGTCAACGGCGCCGCGGTGTGGATCGTCACGTCGCCGGGCGTGGCCTTCAAGGACGTGCACGACCTCAAGGGACAGACCGTCGTGTCCGGCCTGATGCCCACCACTTCGACCTCCCTTTTCCTGAAGCTGCTGAAGGAGAGCGGCATGTCGAAGGACGACGTCAGCCTGCTGCAGGTGCAACTCGGCGCCGAGCCCGGACCGCTGCTGGCCGGCCAGGCGAAGGTCGGCGTCATGTACGAGCCCGGCCTCGATCAGGTCGTCGCCAAGGGCATGAAGGTCGTGCTCGGCTTCCCCGAGCGTTACGGGCCCTATGCCTTCTCGGCCGTCAGTGCCCGCAAGGACGTCGACCCCGCCGTGGCCCAGGCCTTCGTCAGCGGCATGCAGGCGGCCCTGAAGCTCATGCAGAGCCGGCCCGACGAAGCCGTGGCGGTGGCGAAGAAGGAATTTCCCACCCTCGATCCGGCCGTGGTGGAGAGCGCGGTCAAGCGCATGCTCGGCGACCACGTCTATCCCGACAGCGTCGACATCGATCCCGCCGCCCTGACGCTGGCGCTGGATACGCAGATCGCGCTCGGCAATCTCGCCGCGCAGCCGGACTTCAAGGCGTTCGTCGACCGCAGCTTCATCGCCAAGGCGATGGACCCCAAGTAGGCCGTGAACGTGGAAGCCCACACCCTCGGCCTCGTCGAGGCCGTCCAGGCGCTGCGGTCGGGCAAGCTCGACGCAGCGGACTACCGCGCCACGCTCCTGTCCCGGGCGCAGCGGACCGAGCCCACGCTCCGCGCTTTCACGGTGCTGGCCGGCGATGTGCCGCCGGGCGGCGCGGATCCGACAGTCGGGGGTCCGCTGGCGGGCGTGCCGGTGGCGGTCAAGGACATCATCGCCACGCGCGACTTTCCGACCGCCAATGGCTCTCCGGCCTATGCCGGCCATGTGCCGGCCGCGGACGCCTGGGTGGTGGAGCGCCTGCAGGCGCTGGGCGGCAGCGTACTGGGCAAGACGGTCACGACCGAATTCGCCTGGCGCGAACCCGGTCCGACCGGCAACCCCTGGAACCTCGCCCATACGCCGGGCGGATCGTCGAGCGGCTCCGCCGCTGCCGTGGCAGCGGGCCTCGCACCGCTCGCCTTCGGCACCCAGACCTTCGGTTCGATCCTGCGGCCGGCTGCCTATTGCGGCGTCGTCGGGCTCAAGCCGAGCTTCGGCGCGGTGCCGCGCGTCGGGGTCCATCCGCTCGCGGGCTCGCTCGACCACGTCGGATTCTTCACGCGTTCGGTGACTGACGCCGCCTATGCGCTGTCGCTCTTCGCCGGCAGCGATGCGCGGGACCGCCACGGTCTGCCCCTGCCGCCCTTCGCGATCGATGTTTCAGCGGGACTGTCTCCGCTGGGAGCGCCGCCCCGGATCGCGCTCGTGCGGACGCCGCGGTGGGGCGAGGCCGACGCTGGCGCGCGGGCGCTGGTGGAGGCCTCCGCCAGCGCCTTCGCCGGCGCCGGCGCCACGGTCGAAGAGGTCACGCTCCCGACCGGCTACGACCGTCTCGCCGAGGACGCCCGCACCATCCTGGCGGCCGAAGCCTCGGCAACCTTCGCGCCGCTCGTCGCGCGCGACCCCGACCGGACCAGCACCTACCTGAAGGACCTCGTGGCCGAAGGTGCGAGGGTTGCCGCCCCGGCCTATGTGGCGGCGCTGCGGCGGCAGGCCGAACTGCGCGAGGGCTTCGGCGCGGCGCTCGGCTCCTACGACGTCGTGCTCACCCTTCCGGCATCGGGTGCAGCTCCTCGCGGGCTCGCCTTCACGGGAGAACCCGGCTTCTGCGTGCCCTGGACCTGCCTCGGCGTGCCGACGATCGCACTGCCGGCCGGCGAGACAGCCGAAGGTCTGCCCCTCGGCCTGCAGCTCGTCGGACGCTACCGCGGCGATCTCGCGCTGCTGCGCGCCGCCGCCTGGTGCAAGGGCGTGCTGGCGCACCCGCGACGCTTCCCCTCACTCTGATCACGGGCAGGACGGGCCGGCCCTGCAGGCGGCGCCCGTCTCTTGCCTCGCGGGGAAGGGCTCATGATCCTCTCCGACTCAGCGGGCGCGCGGCACCATGCGGGAGAGCACGCTGTCGCGCTTGATGACCTGGTGCCACACCACAGCCGCGACGTGCAGCCCGACGACGATGTAGATGGCCCAGGCGCCGTAGAGATGCAGCGTCTCCGGGACATGGGTCGCCGTCTTGTCGACCGGCAGCAGCCGCGGCCATTGGAACAGCCAGAAGAAGGGTAGCGAATAACCGCCCGCTGCCGAGAACCAGTAGCCGGTCAGCGGCATGAACAGCATCAGAGCATAGAGACCGAGATGTGCGCCGGACGCCGCGGCATGGTTCAGCCTCCCCATCGGTTCGGCATAGGGCGGTGCCGCGGTGGCCAGACGGTAGGCGATGCGCAGAACGACGAGGACCAGCGCCGTCATGCCGAGGGACTTGTGCCACTCCAAGAGATAGCGGCGGACCGGCGTGCCGGGCGCCTGATAGGCGCAGTAGAGGCCGATGAGCAGCGCCGCGACGATGATCACCGCCATGCTCCAGTGGAACAGGCGCTGAACGCGGTCGTAATGCGGTACCGGCACGGCGACGCGGGTCTGTGCGAAGTCGGTGGTGGTCATCGAGGATCCGCGTTCGGGTGACCTCGACGGGAGCCGAGGATCAGGCGCGAGACGCTCTTCAAGGCGCGGGGCGGAAATGCGGCAATCGTCCGACATAGCGTTTCGGCGGTGAATTCAGGCCACCTGTGGCGCGAGGGACGCGCCGCTGTGCGTCGGACGACGTCGAGGTGATCGCCGCAGTCTCCAGTGCCCTTCATGCCAGGGCGGGGATGAACGGATCGGTGAAAGCCTGCTCCGCAATTCAGTGCTGGCAGACCATGTTCAGCACGGCTCCGACATCCATGCCGACGATCTTCGGGCCTCCGGACGTGATGACGGTGCCGGCCGAAATCGTGGTGAACTCGTTCTGGCGCTGCATCGGCATGTCCTTCAGCGTCGTCCAGGAGCCGTCCTCTCCATGCCGAAAGGCCGTGCATTCCACAGTTTGCCCGACGAGGTTCGGCTCGTAGGGTATGACGCTATCCTCGGCCCAGGCAGCGGAACAGCTCATCAGCAACGACGCCACGATCACGCTTTTCATTCGATGCTCCTCCGGCCCGAACAGGCGATCCACACTATAGAACAAAAGACGTAACACCACGGCTTCGTTCCCGCTCAGCCCGGCACTCCGTGCCGCGGCCTCAATCGCGCCTTTCGAGGCTTGCCGACAATCGGAGCCACCGATGCCCGCACCCGATGCCCCGTTTCCGCTGTGGGAGGCGAGCCGCCACGCCGATCCCTACCCCTTCTATGCCGAACTCCGGCGCGATCGACCCGTCGCGCGGGCCACAGTGCCGGGACGCGGCGCCGTCTGGGTTGTGACGCGCTATGCCGATGTCGCGGCGTTGCTGAAGGATCCGCGGTTCTCCAACGACCGGCGCGGAGCCGGCGTGCCGTCGCCCTTCTTCGGCGGGCTGCCGATGCCGCGCGCCCTGCGCACGCTCTCGTCGACGATGGTCGGTGCGGACGATCCCCGCCACGCGCGGCTGCGCGGTCTCGTCGGCCGCGCCTTCAAGCCGCGACGGATCGCCGAACTCGAGTCGCGGATCCGCGCCATCGCGACAACCCTCCTTGACCGTGCGGCACCCGACGGCGGGATGGATCTCATTGCGGATTTCGC
>JAYVMK010000006.1:0-4626 GCA_043758995.1 Lichenibacterium sp.
CAGGGGGTACGCATCTTGGCTGAGCGGGGTCAGGCGCCGATCGTGGCCAGCACGGTGCTGAACGTTCCCGCTTCGGAGGTGATCCGCGCTGTGGCCACCACGGTTCGCACGGCGGCCTCGCCCTTGGCGGACCACATGGCGCGATAGCCGTTGGTGTTTTTCCGCTGGATCACGGCGGGCCGCAGGTCGCGTTCGCAGGCGTTGTTGTGCGCTTCGACCCGTCCGGGGAAGGACGCGAAAGTCAGGAGCTGGTCGCGAGCGCGACGCATTCGGCTCTGGATGTCGCGCGCCAGGTCGCAGGTGATCGGGGCGGCGAGGATATCGTCGAGGGAACGTTGCAGCTTGCGACGTTTGGTGTTGATCGTCGATGGCGCCGACGTGGTGATGGTCCGCGCCAAGGCAAAGGCCGCGTCGAGCCACAGCTTGAGTCGCAGGGTGAGAGTGTCGTCTCCGGCATCGAGCGCGTAGGCCACGTCGCGAGCGAGATGAGCCAGACAGGTCTGCTGCCGGTCGGCATGCCCTTGTTGGGCCGAGTAGCGGTCCGACAGCCACACGGCAGGCCGATGCCCGTCCATGATCTCGTGCACCACGCAGGCCCCCCGCGTCGAAGCGGCGTGATGCACCACCGCCTCCTCGCAGCGGAAGACCCAATGGAAACTGTTCGTGCCCTCGATGCGCACGCCGGTTTCGTCCGATGCCACCACGGTGGCGCGCCGCAGGGCCGACAGGGCGGCGTCGCGCCCGACATCGAAGCGGGTTTCGGCCCGGCGCAGCATGTTTGTCAGCCCGCCCTGGCTGATGCGCAAGCCGAACAGGTCGAGGAGGGCCTTCTGCAGACGCTCATAGGAGAGCGCCTGGAACGTCTTCAGGTACAAAGCCGTGGCGTGCAGGCGCGGGCCGAAGGGCGTCGAAGCGGCTCCGGTCGGCCGCGGTGCCGCGACGCGAGCCCGGCATCCCGGGCACACCACGGCGACACGCCGGTGCTGCTCGACGAGAGGCTTCACCTCCGGCAGATCGATCCGCTCGTGCACGCTGACCGTCTCGGCCGGCAGATCGGCTGACAACGCCAGACCGCAGTCCGGGCACGCTGTCGGGCGGTGGTCAACGACCGTGTCAGGCTCCTCCGCGACGACGCGGCTGTGGCCTTCGTGGCCCGGCTTCGCCCCGCCCGGGCGGGACTGCTCGCGCCGCTCCTTGCGGTCCGTCGAGGGCGGCTTGGAGGACGTGCGCGACGTCTTGGCCGGGCGCTGCAGCTTCAGCACCAGCTCGATCAACTCGTCTTTGCTCAAACGTTCGAGATCACCACGGCTCATGCCGTCAGGGAATCAGCCTTCAACAGGCAGCGCAACAATCATTACGCCTCGACTGCGGCCACCCGGCGCCGACCGCCTTACGCAACCTCCTGGGTAATTACCCACAGATCTCGATGACGCTTCGAGGAATGACGGATCACGTTCAAAGAAGACATGGTTTTAGGGCGTCAAGGTGGGCGTCATGGGGTGGACGGCCCCTGCTGCGGCATCGACGTGCCAAGATGAGGTCGTTAGTCATCTCAGTAAGACTAGGGCGACAGGAAACGTGCCTTCATTCAACACCAGAATGAAACACTTTTGCACAGGCGGGGCTGAGCAGCCTCTGGTTGGTTTTCATACAGGCTGTGACTCTATCCTCATCTGGTATTTCTTTACTACACAAGCGTTGTACATCGTCGTAGCAATCATGCTCGGCCTGCTGTCGTATTTGCTCCTTATAACTCAGCCCGGCTGCAAGTACAGGGCTAGACATAATTATAAGATACACAATAATTAATTTAAAAATCATGCGCATCAAAAATTTCCTTTCGCTCTAGGTCGAGGATGGCAAGGTGGAGAGTGGGCCGGCACTGGCCGGGTGATCGCGTCCCTCGTTGAATTGCAAGCTGAACGGCGTTGACCCGCAGGCTTACATTGCCGACGTATTCACTCACATGTGCAGCCATCGCAGAACTCAAGCTACCGCGTGTGCTTATCGCTGTTTTAAGCACACTGTCGACCGCGAGCCCGCCACATCACAAGGTAGTTCGTTCCAACTTGCCGCGGCGGATGTTCCAGCCACCGGCTAGCCTCCGCTGGAGACAAGGGTCGAGTTTACACAATCAGCAGGATTCCGGCATGTCACGGCATTTAATACGATGTTCGTTCTGTAGCTCGATCGCGCCCGCGCTACCCGCTGGGTAACCGCCATAGGAGCCATTCGGCCCCTGTACGTAGTTGCCGTAGCCATAGCGATTAACGTGATAGGTCGGGTTCTCGCCCTGAGCACGCGCAGCACCTAATTGATCGTACTGCGGAGTTGCTCCGTTCTCGGCCATGGCTTGCGGGGAAAACGCGCCTATGACGAAGAGGCCGAGGGTCATAAGGATAATGTTCCGGGTCATACTTCACGTCTTTCCATCTGATACATTCAGAACATCCAACGCGCGGTTGCTAGCGATAGTACGGGATAGCAAAAAATAATGTCCATGAGGTGGCCCGTTTGTACCGGTCCCGGATTGTGAGACACCTATTTTGATCCTACGCAGCCAGAGCCGCGGGTGAAAGGAGGTCGTGTCGCACGGCGGCGGGCGTCCGATCAGCCATTTGGTGTTGTAGGCGGAGCTATGACGGAAACTGGGTGACGGCGGCGATCAGGCGGCGCGGTCTGCACGGACGCCGATGATCTCGGTTCCGTCCTTGAACGTGACACCGGCGACGATCTTGGGCAACAGGCTTTCGCCCTTCAACCTTCGCCAGGTCTTGGCGGCGGCCATGACGAGCTTGAACATCATTAGCTTGGCGATGATGGGCGACAAGGCGCCCTTGGTCCGGACCGTGGCGAAGACGGACTCGATGGGGTTCGGGGTCCGCAGGTGATCCCTCGGGCGGGCAACTTCCCGGGTCGAAGCCTCGTAACGAAGGCCGCCTTGGGCGGTCGAGCAACCCGACGGGCCGTAACGCGAGTGAAGCCTGAGCAGGCCTCGAAAGTGAAGTCGCGGATGCCGACCCGGCCGTATCACGGGGAAGGCCGCACGGGTAGGGAAGCAATCGACACGCGCACCCATCCGATCCGCCGGGGTAGTGGGCACGGCACGCCGGGAAGGTGATGCGGGTAACGGTGGAGACCCGTCACGGACGAGGATCGCAGCCTCGACGCCGCCATGGTGGCGGCGGTCCGGACGGGAGTCGGACGGGGCCATGCTACCGCCGAAGCCGGGTAACGCCGGTGGAGGGAAGGGCCCCGACTTCCGGCGCGCTTTCGACGATGGAGAGGTAAGGCGATTGGCGATGAGCCTATGCACGCCGGAACAGATCCGGACCCTACAGAGAAAGCTCTACTGTAAAGCGAAGGCCGAACCGACCTGCCGCTTCCACGCGCTCTACGACAAGATCTATCGCGAGGACATCCTGCACCACGCCTACCAGCTGGCTCGCGCCAACGCTGGTGCATCCGGCGTGGACGGTGTGACCTTCGCGATGATCGAGGCTGAGGGCGTGGATCGCTGGCTGGCCGGCCTGCGGATGGAACTCGCGACGAAGACCTACAAGGCGGGCGCTGTGCGACGGGTCCTGATCCCGAAGCCAGGGGGCGGCAAGCGACCGCTCGGCATCCCGACGATCCGGGACCGAGTGGTCCAAACCGCCGCCAAGCTCGTCCTGGAGCCCATCTTCGAAGCGGACCTGGAAGAGAGCTCCTATGGCTATCGACCGAAGCGGAGTGCGCTGGACGCGATCAAGGAGGTGCACCGGCTGATCTGCCGGGGCTTCACCGATGTGGTCGACGCCGACTTGGCCAAATTCTTCGACACGATCCCGCACGACGATCTCCTTCGATCTGTCGCGCGGCGCATCGTCGACCGGCACATTCTTCACCTCATTCGCATGTGGTTGAAGGTGCCCGTCGAGGAACGAGGCTCGGGCGGCAAGGTCATCATCACCGGAGGACGATCGAGCAGGTGCGGTACTCCGCAGGGCGGCGTGATCAGCCCCTTGCTCAGAACCTGTATATGAACAGGTTCCTGAAGCATTGGCGGCTGACCGATCGCTCTGCGGCGTTCTCGGCCCACGTCGTCGCCTATGCGGACGACTTCGTGATCCTGAGCCGGGGCGTGCCCACGAGGCTCTGAAGTGGACGCGCGCCGTACCACGTTCGACTTCCTCGGATACGAGTTCGGCCCACAACGCCTTCGGAAGACCGGCCATACGTACCTCGCCGCCAGTCCATCCCGGAAGAGCGTGCAGCGGCTCGAGGACAAGATTGGCACGATGCTCAGGACGGGCGACATGCGACCCGCCGGCGCGGTGGTTGCAGACCTGAACCGGGTTGGACGAACTACTTCTCCCACGGCACCCGCATGCCCGCCTACCGAGCCATCGACCATCACGTCTACGATCGGGTTCGCAATTTCCTCGTCAGGCGGCACAAGGTGGAGACGCGCGGGACGCGTCGGTTCTCGCCGGAGTTCGTCTTCGGCAGCCTCGGCATTCTGCAGTTGCGCTGCGTCCACCTTAGGCCTCGATGACAAGCTTTACGGTGAAGTCGGTCGGAGAGCCGGATGCCGGAAATCGGCATGTCCGTTTCGATGAGCGAGGATGGGAAACGGGGCGTTGC
>JAYVMK010000007.1:0-3246 GCA_043758995.1 Lichenibacterium sp.
CGATCCCGTCCCGACCAAGGCCGAGCCGAGACCCGCCGACCTCAATATCCACACGGTGGCGGAAGCAAATGGCGGCATCTACCGGCCGAGCCAGCATCTGGAAGCCACGCGGGAAATCATCGAACGCCGCCACGGCGACCCGGACGCCTTCATCCGTTCCCATGTCCGCCGTCTGGAAGCGCTTCGCCGTGCTGGCCATGTGGAGCGCATCGACGCCGACCACTGGAAAATCCCGAAGGATATTCTCGAACGTGGTGTCGCCTATGACGTCCCGACCCGGCCCAAGGACTTCGCCATCCGCACCCTGTCCACCCTCAACCTCGATCGGCAGGTGGGGAGTGACGGGGCGACCTGGCTCGACCGGGAACTTGTGGCGAAGGACCATCTGCCCATCACCGACGCCGGCTTCGGCCGGGAGGTGAACAACGCGCTCGACCGGCGCGCCGAGCGGCTGGTGGAAATTGGGCACGCCAAGATCAAGGATGACTTCATCAGCATCCCCCGCCGCACCGTCGCCGTCCTGGAGCGTCAGGAGGTCGAGCGCGTCGGCAAGCAGATGGCCGCCGAGCGCGGGCTGACCTACGCCCCCTCCGGGCCGGGCGAGTATGTGAGCGGCCGGCTGGCCGGCGTCGCCAATCTCGCCAGCGGGCGCTTCGCCATGATCGACGACGGCCTCAGTTTCCAGCTCGTCCCCTGGCAGCCCGTCCTGGAGAAGCGCCTCGACCACTACATCAGCGGCGTCCGCCGCGACGACTGGAGCATCGACTGGGAGTTCAGCCGCAAGCGCCAGATCGGGTTGGGGCTTTAGGCCCGGCCTCCAGACTGGTCCAATGCACCAGATAATTCGATTGCGAATCCTGATCCAATGGAGTAGTACGCGCTATGGCTCAAAAGGCGCCCGTGTCGGTGATCGAGACGCCGGAGTTCCTGGTGGCGACCAACAAGATGATGGCCGAGGCGGAGCGGATGCTGCTGGTCGATTATCTCGCCTACAACCCTTCGGCGGGCGATCTCATTCCGGGCACCGGCGGCGTTCGCAAGCTGAGATGGGCGTTGGAGGGACGCGGCAAGCGTGGCGGCGCGCGGGTGATCTACTTCTACCACGATGCCGACATGCCGCTGTTCGCGTTGACCGCCTACGCCAAGAACGACCGCGCCGACCTGAGCCAGCAGGATCGCAACGACTTCAAGCGCCTGACCGCCGTGCTGGTCGAGGCGTTCAAGAGGAGAAAGACATGAGCAAGGTGGCGGACAGCATCCGGCGGGGCCTTGAGGAGGCAGTGGCCTATGCCAAGGGCGAGGCCGACGCCAAGGCGTATCGCGTCCATGTCCCCGAGGCCATCGACGTGAAGGCGATCAGGACGAAGCTCGCCATGACGCAGGAGGAGTTCGCCGGCCGGTTCGGGTTCAGCGTCAACACGCTGCGCCATTGGGAGCAGGGCTTGCGTCAGCCGGAGGGACCAACGCGCGCCTATCTGCTGGTCATCGACCGTGCGCCCAAGGCGGTGCAGAAGGCTTTGCAGGCGGCGTGATGGCCGCCTTCACCCCTACGCCTTTTCCGCCCCGCGCCGCCGCATGCAAGTATTTTTACGCCATGGCGCGCGGAGGCTTCTGGAGTAGAGAAAGGCTATTCTTTCAACGGCCTCGTTCGGCGATTCTGGGCCAATGGCCAGACCTCGCAAGGAACGCCCACCGACAGCATCCGAGCAGCTTGAAGCGTTGCTCGGCTATCCTTGGCCGTTTCCTGGCCGTCCGCCGAAGCACGACCTTTCGACCTGGACCGTCACCGACGAATGGCCCGAGCGCATCCCGGTCACGGAAGCCGAGGTGGACGTGTTCGAGGCGTGGTTCGGCGACCTCTTCGATGAGCTGTTCGGGCCATGCCTATGAGATGAGAAGGAGACATACGCCATGACCGTGCCGTTGCGTGCCGCCCTCTATCTGCGCGTCTCGACGGCGCGGCAGGCCGAGCACGATGTCTCCATCCCAGACCAGAAGCGGCAGGGCGAAGCCTGGTGCGCTTCACGCGGCTATGAGTTGGTCGAGACCTTCGTCGAACCCGGCGCAACCGCCACCAATGACCGTCGCCCCGAGTTCCAGCGTATGATCGAGGCGGGCACATCGAAGCCCGCGCCCTTCGACGTGGTGATCGTCCATTCGTTCAGCCGCTTCTTCCGCGACGCCTTCGACATGGAGTTCTACGTCCGCAAACTGGCGAAAAACTGCGTGAAGCTCGTCTCCATCACGCAGGAGATGGGCGACGACCCCATGCACGTCATGATGCGGCAGATCATGGCGCTGTTCGACGAATATCAGTCCAAGGAGAACGCTAAGCACGTCCTGCGGGCGATGAACGAGAACGCCCGGCAAGGCTTCTGGAACGGCGCCTTGCCGCCCATTGGCTATCGCATCGTCGCCGCCGAGCAGCGCGGATCGAAGACCAAGAAGAAGCTGGAGATCGACCCGTTGCACGCCGACACCGTGCGGCTGATCTATCGCCTGTTCCTGGAAGGCGACGGCGTGAAGGGACCGATGGGTGTCAAGGCCATCACCTGTTATCTCAACGAACGCCGCATCTTCACCCGTGACGGTGGACGCTGGGGGCTGGCTTCGATCCATCAGATTCTCACCCGCACGACCTATATCGGCGAGCACAGGTTCAATAAGCGATCCTTCAAGAGCCGGGAGAAGAAGCCCGAGAGCGAGGTGGCGGTCATGGCCTGCCCGCCGCTGATCGACCGCGAGACCTTCGACACGGTGCAGGCCCGCCTCAAGGCCCGCGATCCCCGGATGACGCCGGCCCGCGTCACCAGCGGCCCCACGCTCCTTACCGGCATCTGCTTCTGCGCCAAATGCGGAGGCGCGATGACCTTGCGCACCGGCAAGGGCAGCGCGGGCGGCGTCTATCGCTACTATACCTGCTCGACCAAGGCCCGGCAGGGCAAGACCGGCTGCGAGGGCCGCTCGATCCCGATGGACCGGCTCGATCAGCTTGTCGCTGGCCATCTGGAAGACCGCCTGCTTCAACCCGAGCGGCTGGAAACCATCCTTGCCAGCGTCCTCGACCGACGCCAGGAGCGCACCGAGCGCCGCCGCGAGCACCTGGCCGAACTGCAGAAGCGCATCACTGAGACCGACCAGCGCCTCAACCGGCTCTTCGACGCCATAGAGTCCGGCGTCGCCGATCTCGACGCTCCCGGCCTGAAAGAGCGGATTGCCGGTCTCAAGGCGATTCGCGAACAGGCC
>JAYVMK010000008.1:0-3308 GCA_043758995.1 Lichenibacterium sp.
GGACCAGCTTTCGCACTGTGTCGAGAGTGGCGACATCGGCCCACTGTAGATCGTCTAGGAAGAGGACCAATGGACGATCCTCTCGCGCGAACAGATCGAGAAAGCGTTTGAGGGCGAGCCACGAACGCGCCTGCACCTCCGACGCGGGACGTTCCCTGCTGAATGCATGTTCGCCGAACACGGAAGCGAGAAGCGGAACCAGGTTCACGATGAATGGGGCGTCCGCCTCCAAGGCTTCGCGAAGGCTATCGGTCTTGGCGGTGACCTCCTCATCGGAGCCCGTGAAGAACCCGCTTACCAGTCCGTCCAAAGCTGCAGACAGGGTTCGATAAGGAATGCCGGACTGGCCACGGTCGAATTTGCCCGAAGCGAAGGTACAACCGTCCGGGGGCAAGCGACGTGAGAAGGCCAGCACCGTCGCCGATTTGCCGACGCCCGAGGCCCCCGTGACTAGGACCAGCTCGCTTTTGCCCGTGCTCAGGACACGGTTGAACGCGTCGAACAGCGCGTGGATCTCGGCGCTCCTCCCATAAACCCGGTCGGGAATGCGGAGGAGATCGGGGACGTCGCGCTCCGCAAGCGCGAAGTCTTCAAGGCGTCCCGTTTCGTCAAGTTGCCGGAGGGCGTGCAGCAGATCCAGCTGCAAGCCGATGGCCGTTTGATAGCGGTCCTCCGCCGTCTTACCTAAGAGCTTCTGGACGATGAGGGAGATCACGCGGGGCACGCCCGTCGACCGTTCGTGAGGCGCGAGCGGCCGACGCGCCACGTGCCCGTGGATGCAGGTCAGCGGATCGTCCGCGGGGAAGGGTGGCACTCCCGTCAGGAGTTCATACATCACACAGCCAAGGGCATAGAGATCCGTGCGCGCATCGACGATCTGACTGCCGCGGTCGGTCTGTTCGGGCGCGGTGTAGGCAAGAGCCCGACGATCCATCCCCGGTTCGGCGATGGATTCATGTCCGTCATGCGCCGTATGTGACCTATGGCCGAGACGCACTTCGAAGGTCTCGGAGAGCTCGACGTTGAAGGGAGCCAAGCGCCCGTACACCTCGCCGCGTGCGTGGACGTAGTGTAGTGCCTCTGACAGAGCTACGCTGATCGCGAGGATCTGCACCAAGGGCAAGGGGCGTGCGCTAAGATCCTCCAAAGATTCGAACGTGGCGTCTCCCGACGAGCGGTTCGACGGCTCCGGCGCCAGCCCGGGTATGGCCCGCAGCTCGACTTGCGTCAGGGGGGCGAGCCGCCCGCCCAAGCCGTCCACGCACGGCTCCGTCTGCATCTCTGGCCGCACGACTGCTGTCTCGGCACCCACATCCAGCTCCAAACGCGCGCCATGCGCCGACTCGGTGATCGCGGCGGCAGGGATGCAAAACGACTTTAAACCAGCTCGGGGCTGGAGTGCCACTTCCGCGTTAGGCGGACGGTGAGTTCGCGCTACGGCTTGTCAACTCACGGTCAACTGCGGCCAGCGCGTTGCCAGACTTTCGGCGACGTTCCGACCTCCCGAGTGAACATGCGAGTGAAATGGCTCTGGTCTCCGAACCCACACGTCAACGCGACCTCCGACAACGGCAGATCTCCAGTGAGAAGCAGCCGCTTCGCCGCTGCGATGCGAATCTGGGAGAGCCATTTGTAGGGCTGCGTGCCTGTGCTCTGGCGAAACGCGCGTGTGAAGTGACTTGGCGACAACCCGCACTCGCGGGCCACGTCGGCGATGGAGAACGGACCGCCGTGGCGCGCCTGCATGAATTCCTTAGCCCGTCGTTCCTGCCAGGGTGCCAGGCCTCCTGTAGTTCTCGACGAGCCCGGATTGAATCCTCCATACGCTCGACAGATGTGCGTCCTCAGCGCGAGAGATAGGTGTTCGAGAAACAGCGTGTTCGGGCCTCGCACGCCCAACACCGGCATCAAGAGCTCGCCGAACGCGGCCGCGGCAGGATCCTTCTCGCCCCGCGGCCAAGTCAGTTGCTTGATCGGTGGCGCACCACCGTCGGCGGCAATCTCGTCCAGCGAGGAGCGCGGCACGTAGATCTGCAACATGTCGAACGCACTGCCGACTCGGGCGACCGGCTCCTGTTCGAGGTCGACTACGCTGACGCCCCCCGCGCGATAGCCGCCTCGAAAGACGCTCCGCCCGTCGAGCCAGAGCTCGTGATCCGGGCTGTCCGCCAAGAGGAGCGCGACGCTAAAGGCCCTCTCCCGCGGCGGCGGCGAGGTGCGGTCGTCCAAGGCAGTCGTGCTTCGAAGTCGCGTCACTGCCACGCCGACGGTCTCGCCCTGAACGGTGGCGTGCGTGGGCGCGTCCGTGAGGTGGAAGCACCGTGCGATCCGCGGTCCATGCGCGCCAGTCGCCAAAGCCGTCCCCGATGTCTAACCCCGACCGGCAACGCCTTTTACTAAGGGTCGCGTGAGCGCCGGACGCCAATCCAAGGAGGCCTGGCTATGGCGATGGTAGTGCACGGCTCCCGACCTCGCACCGATGCGTTGGGGCGATTCGCTAATCACTTGGTATCGACCCGCACTCGCTGCGGAACCGTCGCTCCCAGCGGTTAGGACCTTGCCTTCGACAACCGACAAGCGCCGACCGGCGCTGACTGAGCAGCGCGTCCTCCCTGAAACGCCGAGCTGCGTCGCCCGATGTAGCCGATCGGCTCCGGTGTCAGCTCAACGAGCCGGCGTACCGACAGTGCGGGCAGGTCAATCCTAGTCGCCGACCATCCGCAGGAAGGCGACGATTGCTGGTCGGTGCGCCCCAATCACAGGTTGCTGGCCAACGGATTCGAAGCGATCTTGTAAAGGAGCTAAACTCGGCCAAAATAGTGCATGTTGACGTCACATCGGAGCGAAGGGTAGATTCGAAGGTCTAGGGTGCGCGACGTGGGGTCGTGTTGGGGCAGCGTCGGTAACATGCGGCTTGCGCCTGCAATATCAACGGAAAGTAGTGATAGGAGGCTGACGCGTGGGGTCCCCGACCCAGTTTCGTGACGAGGCCAAACCGCTGGTGATTGTCGTCGATGATGACAAGTCGGCGCGTGACGCGCTCGAAGGCTTGTTCCGATCTGTCGGCTTGGACGTTGTCCTTTTCTCGGCAGCCGCTGACCTGCTGCTCTTCAGGCTGCCTGACAGACCCGGATGCATTATACTGGACGTACGGCTGCCCGGCACCAGCGGTCTAGAGGTGCACAGGATGTTGCTGGCGAAAGGCTACACTCTTCCCGTCATTTTTATCACGGGACATGGCGACATCCCCATGTCGGTCAAAGCCATGAAGGACGGTGCTGTCGACTTCTTTTGCAAGCCCTTCCGCG
>JAYVMK010000009.1:0-2276 GCA_043758995.1 Lichenibacterium sp.
CCGACCTTGCCTGAGGCGGACTATGGGTCCCAGATACACGAAAGCCGCCGGATCGCTCCAGCGGCCTCGTTTAGGGCTCGGTTCACACCGAAACCCCGCAAGTCCCTCGCGGGATGAACACGAATATGCGGATCTGCATGTCATCTGGCAAGCCCGATGGCATGGCGAAGCCCAGCCTCAATACGCTCCAGGTCGACCGCTGACAGATGCTCGCTGAGGAAAACTGTCCCGGCCCCCACGCGGTCGAGCCTCGCATGGGACACGCTCGCTGCGGCGCTGCAGATGGCCCAGGTTGGAACCGTAAGGCTGCAATAGGCGTCGCCGGGGAAAGGCACCTCGGCTGCTGTGACGACCGTTGGCATCGAAGCGGAGAACGGCACCACAAGGCATCGTCCCGGGCGCTGTCCGTGCCGATGGTTGTGGGCGCGCGGCGAGATAATCACGATGCGGCGCTTCTTGCGCATTTCGGGCGGCACCACGCCTGCCATGTCGAAGTCGCAGATGAGGATCTGCCCGCGCTGCGGGACGAAGGTGATCATGACGGGCTTCCGTTCTTGGGAGGCCTCTCGACCGCAGCCCTGCGACGCTTCTCGAGGTCGAGGACTTTTTGGAAATCGGGCGCGAGCGTGTTCAACTTGGCGAGCAGGCCGGACAGGTCATAGCCGTTGGTGTCCTGCCCCTTATGGTGCTTGACCCGCTTCACCCGAGCGATGAACCCTTTGTCCTCAAGCGCGGTTAGCTGCCGCTGAACTTGCCGAGCACTTCGCCCGATACGTGCCGCGATCCGCTCCTTCGATGGGTGCGGATCAACTCCGGGAACCCATCGGTGGCTGATCAACTGGATCAGCACCGCCAGTTCGACGCTCGACAGCTTCAACCGCCCTTGGCCCCAAAGTAGAATGCTCGGCACCACCGTGTAGCCTGGCCGGATCAAACTCTCCCCCCAGAGCTCGACCATGCGTTTCCGACCCGCACTCCCGGAGAGCTTCAGGGGGTCCTCGGTCCCGGACACGCCGGAGGGGGTCTCAGCTGCGGTTGTGGTTGTCATGACCAAGGGGATACGCACACCCCACGTTGATATCAATGGGGACAGATACCCCTCTGGAAGACGTTTCTGTCTCCCTACGCCCTTGGGCTTTTAGCCTGCATGACGCTTCGTCTGAATGCCTGATAGACTACTCTGTAAGACGGTTATGCCTCCAGCCTCCTAGTCAGACTTGGCTCCCCATGGGAAGTCAGAACTGACCTCCCAATAATTCGCATCTGGCTATATCGGTGCCATTTGTCGACACCCGCAACCAACTATTACGCGGCAGGTTGCGGCGCCCGCCTCACGATACCTTCGGCCTCGGTCAGCGCCTGTCCGAGAAACCGCGCCAGGGTGACGGCGCCGGCGGCCTCGGCCTCCCGAAGCAGCGCTGGCACGGCCGCAAGAACACCACGGGCGGCCGGCATATAATCGGCACCGCCTTCCTGCTCTACGTCCCGGCGCGCCCGCGGCACCGATCGTTCGTAGACGTGAGGGCGGCGCATGGTCAGCGTGCCTCATCGCCGTCATCGCCGCTGGGCTCACTCGGGGCACCGTTCGCGAGCGCCCGAGCCAACGCTAGAAGCTGCTTTCGTACATGTGGGTCGCCGATTTGGCGGAAGGTCTCGGCAGCGCTCATAGCCGCCCGTAGCTCAGGAAGGCTGCCGATCGGCACCGACGTCTCATCGAAAAATGATCCGGGATGAACGCCCAAGGCCGCTGCAATGCCTTGCAAGGTGCTGGCTGCCATCCGATCCCTGCCCAATTCATACTTCTGGATCTGTTGGAAGCTGACGCCGACCGCATCGCCAAGAGCGGTCTGGCTCATGCGGGCCGAAATTCGGGCGGCACGAATGCGGGCGCCGAGGGCAACCTCTCGCTCAGGTGTCCTGTTGCTCTTGGCTTGCCCTTTGATTGCCACCGCCTTGTCGGGACTAGGCTTCACTTCCGGTGCGGCTTGAGGGACTCGTGGAACGCGCATCAGGGTTCTTTCTTCCGAAACCGTGGACTGGCAGGGGTGAACTCGACGCCAGCCCTGTCGAACGCTCGCTTGATCGCTGCGGCCTGAGCGATCGTGATCGGTAGTTCGTCATCTGTCGCCTCGGCTCGGGTGATCGTGGCCGTCGTGACGGTCGTCACCCTGGCTGCCAACTCGCTACGCGACAGCCCTAAGAGGGCGCGAGCCTCACGGATCTGGCGACCGGTGAGGCTCATAGATCGACCCCACGTGATCGACGGGTACTCTGCG
>JAYVMK010000010.1:0-5485 GCA_043758995.1 Lichenibacterium sp.
GCCTCTTAGCCCTCCGGGAAAGGCGAAGCAATGGCGGGCTTTCTCTCACGCTTCCGTGCGGAGTCGTGGCGCGTGCGCGGGCGCCTTGACAGGCTGTGGACGCCGCTCTCACAAACCGCTACGCCCCGCCACCACCAGAGAGCCGCGCCCTTGTCCCCTGTCTCCTCCGATGCCGCGACAGTCGCGCTGCTCGACCGCATCGCCGTGGCGCTCGAGCGTCTCGTTCCGAGCGCCCCGCCCCGCCCCGACTTCGACGCCGCCGATGCATTCGTCTGGTCGTCTGCGGGCGTGCTGACGCCGGTGCCGCACGTCAACCGCGTCGATATCGCCTTGCTGCACGGTATCGATCGCGTGCGCGATCAGCTTCTCGACAACACGCGTCGGTTCGCCCGCGGCCTGCCGGCCAACAATGCCCTGCTGTGGGGTGCCCGTGGCATGGGCAAGTCGTCGCTCGTCAAGGCGGCGCAGGCCGCCGTCAATGCCGAGCTGGCGCCCGGCGCACAGCGCCTGAAACTGGTCGAGATCCATCGCGAGGACATCGACAGCCTTCCGGCCCTGATGGGACTTCTGCGCAACAGTTACTCACCATTCGTCCTCTTCTGCGACGACCTCTCCTTCGATACCGACGACACGAGCTACAAGTCGCTGAAGGCCGTTCTGGAGGGCGGCATCGAAGGCCGGCCCGCCAACGTGTTGTTCTACGCCACGTCGAACCGGCGCCATCTCATGCCGCGCGACATGATGGACAACGAGCGCGCGACCGCCATCAACCCTGGCGAAGCCATTGAAGAGAAAGTCTCTTTGTCGGACCGCTTCGGCCTGTGGCTCGGCTTCCACAAGTGCTCGCAGGACGAATATCTCGATATGGTGACTGGCTATGCCGACCACTTCGACCTCGGCCTGACGCGCGCCGAGCTCGCCCCCGAGGCGCTCGAATGGTCCACCACACGAGCGTCACGTTCCGGCCGCACGGCCTGGCAGTTCATCCAGGACCTTGCGGGGCGTCTGGACAAGAAACTGACCTAAACCTAAGCTCCGTCTGCCATGGAATGGTCGAATTTCGGCCATGCGACAGACGGGGCCAAGATGACGTTCAGCCGTTTCGGACAGGTGATTGCGGCGGCAGCGCTGTCCATCGGATCCCTGTCGCCCGCTCTCGCGGCGGACCTGCCCGCCAGAACCGCGCCGCTGCCGACCTTCGTGGCGCCCGCCCCCGTGGTGTCGAGCCCTTACGGCATCCTGTCCGAGGCCCGGTTCGGTGTCCTGGCGCATGGTGTCGACGAACACGAGTTCGGAACGGTCGACGTCAACGGCGAAGTGCTCTTCATCAAGCCCACGCATCTGCAAGGCGCCTGGGACTATCTGGTTCCCCGCTTTCACCTCGGCGGCAACCTGAACACGTCGGGCCGCACGAGCGATGTGTACGGCGGCGTCACCTGGCAGTTCCCGATCTACAACCGCTTCTTCGGCGAACTCGGCTTCGGTGGCGACCTGAACGACGGCGATACCCGCAAGGTCTTTCCGAAGTTCGGCAACAATGACATCCGCGTCGGCTGCGTCGCCAACTTCCGTGAATCCGCCTCGCTCGGCTACCATCTCGACGAACATTGGAACGTGATGGCCTTCGCCGAACACGCTTCCAACGCCGGCCTTTGCGCCCACAATGAGGGCATCACCGCCATGGGCGCCCGCATCGGCTACGCCTTCTGATACCGATCACAGCTGATCCCCGCGCAAGCGGGGATCAGCTGAAGAGTTTCTATTGCTGAAATGTCGAGAGGCGGCAGGCCTGTCATTGGACCCGCCGCCTCCGATCGCACGCCCAACAGTGTCTCGCGGCTGGGCGGCTTTCCTGGTTCCGGGGCTGGCGCGTTTCGCCTCGGGCGAAAGCGCGAGCTCGATCGGAGCCTTGTCTCTGATCTCGCCTCAGGTTCCGGCGAGGAAGGTGGTCGGGTCGACCGGGGTCGAGCCCTTGCGCAGCTCGAAGTGGAGCTGGGGCGAGTTGACGTTGCCGCTCTGGCCCGATTTGGCGATCATCTGGCCGCGCTTCACGGTCTCGCCGCGCTTCACGTCGATCTCGCCGTTGTTGGCATAGGCGGTCACGAAGCCGTTCGGATGGCGGATCAGCACGAGATTGCCGTAGCCCTTCAGCTCGCTGCCCGCATAGGCCACGACCCCGCCCTCGGCGGCCTTGACCTGCGTTCCTTCCGGCACCGCGATGTTGATGCCGTCGTTGCCGCCGACGCCTCCCTTGAAGCCCTGGATGATCCGGCCACGGGCGGGCCAGCGGAACTCCGGTCCAGCCGCATCGGCCGTCGCGGGTGCCGCTGCTTCGGCGACTGCGGGCGCGCTGGCTGGGGGGACGCTGGCGGTCGGGGTCGAATCGACGCTCTTGCGATCCAGAGACGCGACCTGCTCGGCCTTGGCGGCCGGAGCGGCGGCTGCAACCTTCGGAGCCGGAGCGGCAGCCACCTTCGCCGCCTTGGCGGAAGCGGCGGCGGCCTTGACGGCGTCCGCCTTGGCCTTGGCGGCCTCGCGGTCTGCGACGAGCTTCTGGGCGGCTGCGGCCTTCTCGGCCGCGGCGGCCTTCTGCGCCTCGGCGTGGGGAACGGTTTCCTTGCCGGCGACCTTGCGGGTCGCCGCTGCCTTGTCGAGCTTGGCCTTCTCGACGGCCGCGACCTTGTCGGCCTCGGCCGACTTGCGGTCGGCGACAGCCTTCTCGGCGGCCGCTCTGTCGGCAGCGGCCCGGTCGGCGGCGCGCTGCGTCGCCACGATCCGCTGCGCCTCGGCATTGCGCTCGGCCAATGTCGCGGGCCGCTCGACCTTGAAGGGCGTCGCTCCGGCCTTCCGGACCGGCTCGGCGGTCTCTTCCTCTTCGCGGGCCGGCTCCGCCCGGGCAACATGCGCCGGCTCGACGGGCTCCGACCGGATGGGGGCCGCCTGAGCAACCCGGGCGGCGCCGGGCGCTGTCGCCACGGCATTGTAGATCGGCACCACGATCGTGCCGCCGGGCTGAACCTCGGACGCCGAGTGAAGTCCGTTGACCTGGAGCAGCGCCGGCAAGGGAACGCCGTAGCGCTCGGCGAGCTTCCCGGCCGTATCACCCGATCCGACCTGGACCGAGACGCCACCCTGTCCGGTCCAGCCGCCGAAAGAGGCGCCGGGAGCGGTGCGGGCAGGCCCGATCGAGCCCGTGGTCTCGTGCGACACGGCGGCCGGTGCCGGGCGAAGCGGGGCGGCGCTCGCCACCTGGCTGCCGCGCGGCGGCAAGGCCGAGGCGGTGACGGGCGGCGTCCGGCCCGTGCCCATCGACGGAGTGGTGTGAGCCACCTTCTTGGGCTTCTGGATCGATCCCGTCGTGAAGGGATTGCCGAACGCATCGCCGAAGCGGGACGAATCGGCCGAACAACCGCTCATGAGTGCCGCAACGGCCGTCATGGCACAGATCTGAATGGCGATCCGGCAGTGACCGGGCGTCAACAGCTTACTCATTAGCGGGTCATCCACTCAACGCAGGCTCAATAGAGCCATGTAGAGCCCTGCCGGTTAAGGGACGGTTTAAGATGAATCACGCTCGCGTGAATTACCTCGAACCTTAAGTTTCGCCGAGCTGTGGCCCGTCTCACAGCCCTCGTGACGGCCCGTCGAAAAGCGGGCGCAAGCGGGACGGAGCCACCGGCGAGATGGTCCAGCCACCGTCCTGGTCGCGCCGTGCCTTGACGAGATCCTGCCGTGCGCCGGGTGCGGGCCGTCGGGCGAAGACGATGGTGCCATCCTCGGCCAGGAGATCGTTGAGTTCCGGGGGCACGTCCGGAATTTCGCCGTGGACCAGGATTCGGTCGAAAGGGCCGCGATCGGCCGGCACCGCCAATCCGTCGCCCCAGACGATCGTGGCCTGAGAGAGATCGAGGGCGGCGACCCGCGTCCGCGCGCCCTGGGCCAGGGTCCGGAACCGCTCGACACCGAGCACCTCGCCACCGAGACGGGCCAGGATGGCGGTGGCGTAGCCCGAGCCCGACCCGATCTCGAAGACGCGGCACTCCGGCCCGATGTCGAGCGCCTCCATCATGCGAGCCACCAGCAAGGGACTCGACATGGTCTGCCCGCACGGGAGCGGCAGCGCCACGTCCTTGGCGGCGAGGTCGGCGTAGCGATGCGGCACGAAGTTCTGGCGCGGCACCGCTTCCATGGCGCGCAGCACGGCAAGGTCCCGGATGCCCCGCGACCTCAGGCGAAACAGGAACTCGGCTTTGGCTTCCAGGCTCGCTGCCGACATGCCGTCCTCATCGCGAGTTCGAACGATCGAACCCGGTCCCCCATCCACCACGATTCGCGAGAGAGTACACGGGCACCGACTGAAACTCAGATCAGCTGAATGCCTTTGCGTATCGATCGCGAGTCTCGCCATCGGTCAGGTCGAGACGGAGAGGCGTGACGGAGATCCTACGGTTCTTCAGAGCTTCCAGATCCGAGCCGTCGATCGGCGTGAATGTCCCACGCGCGAAGCCGATCCAGTAATACGGATTGCCGCGGCCGTCCTCGCGCTCGTGGACCTGCATCAGGGCCGTATCGCGCGACCCCTGGGACGTCGCTTCGACCCCCACGACCTCGTCGGGCAGGCAATCGGGGAAGTTGACGTTGACGAGCGTGCCACGCGGGATCTGAGCCTTGAGAATGCGCCTGATCACGTCGGCGGCATGGTGCTCGCCGCAGGTCCAATGCGGATTCTTGCGGCCCGTCACGGAGCCATAGGCCTGGCTCAGCGCGATCGACGGCACGCCGAGCAGCGTGCCCTCCATGGCGGCCGCGATCGTGCCCGAATAGGTCACGTCCTCGGCGACGTTCTGGCCGCGGTTGATGCCCGACAGGATGAGGTCGGGCCGCCGGTCCTTGAGGATGGAATTGACCGCCATGATGACGCAATCGGTCGGCGTGCCCTTGATGGCGTAACGCCCCTCCGAGACTTCGCGCAGGCGCAGCGGATCGTTCAGCGACAGCGAATGCGCGACGCCCGACTGATCGGTCTCGGGCGCCACCACCACGATGTCGTCGCTCAAGGTCCGTGCGACGCGTTCGAGCACGGCCAGGCCCGGCGCGTGGATCCCGTCGTCGTTGGTGATCAGGATCCGCATGTCAGCCTCTCTTGCCCGAGGCTTCGATCCGCTCGAGCCCGCCCATGTAGGGGCGCAACACTTCGGGGATGGCGATTGTGCCGTCGGTCTGCTGATAGTTTTCGAGCACCGCCACCAACGCCCGGCCGACCGCGACGCCCGAGCCGTTCAGCGTATGGACGAAGCGCGTGCTCTTGGCCCCGGTCGGGCGATAGCGCGCCTCCATGCGGCGGGCCTGGAAGTCGCCGCAGACCGAGCAGGACGAGATTTCGCGGAAAGTCCCCTGCCCTGGCAGCCAGACTTCGAGGTCGAAGGTGCGGCGCGACGCGAAGCCCATATCGCCAGTGCAAAGCTCCATGCGGCGATAGTGAAGG
>JAYVMK010000011.1:0-2901 GCA_043758995.1 Lichenibacterium sp.
GGGGAAGCCGGGACCGGGTCGGCTCGAGAGAAGCGGTCGGGAGCGTCATCATGGTAAGCTTAACGCCGAAACCCTAACGGGTTTCCTGACCAAGGGAGAAGGGCTCCCACACTCACATCAGCGAGGGCAGGACGCGGTCGGGCGGACGATGGCCGTCGACGAAGGCGCGGATGTTGACGAGGACCTTCTCGCCCATTTCCATCCGTCCCTCCTCGGTGGCGGAGCCCATATGGGGCAGAAGCGTCACTTTGCCGGCGCGGGCCAGGCGGACGAGTTTGTTGGGAACGGCGGGTTCGTGTTCGAAGACATCGAGCCCGGCCCC
The DNA here is from genome assembly GCA_043758995.1 of Lichenibacterium sp. Lineage (GTDB taxonomy): Bacteria > Pseudomonadota > Alphaproteobacteria > Rhizobiales > Beijerinckiaceae > Lichenihabitans. The sequence continues at coordinate 323 of JAYVMK010000011.1, forward strand.
GGCGATCTCGTCGGCTTCGAGCATCCGGGTCAGCACGGCCTCGTCGATGATCTCGCCCCGCGCCGTATTGACCAGGATCGCCTGCGGCCTCAGCAGCTTCAGCCGCCGCGCCGACAGCAGGTGATAGGTGGCGGGCGTGTGCGGGCAGTTGACCGAGATGATGTCCATGCGGGCCAGCATCTGGTCGAGCGAGTCCCAATAGGTGGCCTCGAGCCCTTCCTCGATATCGCCCGCGAGCCTGCGGCGGTTGTGATAGTGGATCGACAGGCCGAAGGCCTTGGCGCGCCGCGCCAGCGCCTGCCCGATGCGCCCCATGCCGACGATGCCGAGGCGTTTGCCGGTGAGCCGGCTGCCCAGCATGAAGGTCGGCGACCAGCCGTTCCATTCGCCCGATGGGATCACGCCCGCGCCCGTCACGAGCCGACGCGCCACGGCGAGGATCAGCGCCATGGTCATGTCGGCGGTATCCTCCGTCAGGACCCCCGGCGTGTTGGTGACCACGATGCCACTCGCGTGGGCCGCATCGACGTCGATATTGTCGGTGCCGGTGCCGAAATTGGCGATGAGCTTCAGCCGCGGTCCGGCCGCCGCGAGAACGGCAGCGTCGATCCGGTCCGTCACGGTGGGGACCAGGATCTCGGCCTCGGCAACGGCGGCGGCGAGATCGGCCGGCCCAACAGGACTGTCGTCGAGGTTGAGCCGCGCATCGAAGAGCTCGCGCATGCGGGTCTCGATCCGCTCGGGCAGCTTCCGGGTGACAACGACGAAGGGTTTTCTGGCCATGGCGCGCGGCCTTCTCCTGCGGACTGCCACGGGTGCCGGTTGCGGGTTTCACCCCGCCTTAACCCTGTCGGCCTTTCATCTTATCGCATTGCCGCCGTCGCCGACACGGGCGATCGGCGCACCGATTTCGGTTAAGGACGACATTCGATGGAGCAGTTCCGGACCCAGGCCCGCGGCTTGGCGCGCAGTGCCGCGGCGCTCGCCGTCCTCCTGGCAGGACTCGGCAGTGCCGGGGCCGCCATCAACGACCAGAAGGGCCCGATGACCGGCCTGCCGGTGCCGCGCTACGTCAGCCTGAAATCGGATCGCGTCAATCTGCGTGAGGGACCCTCGAAGGATCACCGCTCGTCCTGGGTCTTCGAGCGCGCCGGCCTGCCGGTGGAGGTCACGGCCGAGTTCGACACCTGGCGCAAGATCCGCGACTCGGAAGGCTCCGAGGGCTGGGTCCTGCATTCCCTCCTGTCGGGACGCCGCACCGCTCTCGTGGCACCCTGGAAGAAGGATCAGACCATGCCGCTCTACAGTCAGCCGCGCCAAGACGCCTCCGTGGTGGCCAATCTCCAATCCGGCGTCATCGGCAGCGTCAAGCGCTGCGACGGCCAATGGTGCCGCATCTACGGCGACGGGTTCGACGGCTACGAGCAGCAGAACAATCTGTGGGGCGTCTATCCGGGCGAGCAGGTGGAGTGAGGGTCGTCCGGGGGAACAGCGTTGGCCTGATCCCCCAGGAACGGAGGGCTTTGCAGACCCGGTGACTGCACCAGTTTCCTCTCGATCACTCCAACGGGAATCGACCATGACCATCTTAAAAACTTTGATTACCACCTGCGCGGCGAGCCTTCTGCTGGCCGGCACGGCCTGGGCGACCCCGGTGGCGGCGTCTAAGGAAGGGCTTCGGACCCCCGTCACCGGGGTAGCCCTCGTGACCAAGGGCAGCCGCGCCGGCAACAGGATGCAGCGCCAGCGCACGCGTCTCGATCGCTGCAGAAACATGCCGTCCCGCTGCTGAGCCCGGCCGCATTGGCCATCCTCTGCAGCGGAAGCGCCATTACCCCAGGTCCCGGCTCGGCGGATTGACCGGGTCGCTGTCGAGCAGGGCGAAGAGGACGTGGTCCTGCCAGCGGCCGTTGATGCGCAGATAGGCTCGGGCATAGCCTTCCTTGCGGAAACCCACGCTCTCCAAGAGGCGCATCGAGGCGTCGTTGTGGGGCAGGCAGGCGGCTTCCAGGCGGTGCAGGCGAAGCGTGCCGAAGACGAAGCCCGCGGCGGCCCGCACGGCGCGGCTCATGTAACCTCGGCCCGCATAGGCATGGCCCATCCAATAGCCGAGCGTCGCCGTCTGGGCGACGCCGCGGCGGATCTGACCCACCGTCAGGCCGCCGACCAGTTCGTCGTCGTCGCGGAAGACCAGGAACGGAAAAGCCTCGTCGCGGCTCATCTCCTCGCCGTGCAGGCGCAGGCGGCGGCGGAAGGCGGCGCGCGTCAGGTCATCGGCCGGCCAGATCGGCTCCCAGGCGGTGAGGAACTGGCGCGAGCGCTCCCGCAGGCTGGCCCAGGCTTCGAAATCGCGCATCTCGGCCGGCCGGAGATAGATGCCCTCGCCCCGCACTAGCGTGGCGGCATCGAAGCTCGGTCCCAGCCGGAACAGCGCCATCGCGTCAGTGCCTCGACATGTCCGGGGCCGGTCGCACGGCGCGCACGCTCGGCTCGGATGCCGCGACGCCGAGGCGCGACGCGATGGCATCCGGCCCCGGCACCTTGCCGACCGGGCCGATGGCCGAGACCGTCGGGGCGGA
>JAYVMK010000012.1:0-9748 GCA_043758995.1 Lichenibacterium sp.
CCTTCGCCGCGCCAGCGGCGAAGGCGGACAGGCAGCGCCGCTGCATCACCGTCGCGGAGCGCACCGCTGCCCCGTCGGAAAGCTCGCGACCGGCTCCGATAGCATCCCCGCATGAATGGCATCGCCCGAACCGGTCGATGGGCGCCCTGTGCGGAACGAGCGGCGCGTCGCAGTTCGGGCAGCCGTCTCGCAGCACGACGCCGTGGCGATCGCAGACTACGACGAACGCGAGTCGCCAGGACCGGAGGAACGCCGGCTCGCCGTCCAGGAGGCAGGCCGGACAGTGCTGCAGACCATGGAGGTGCCGGGTGCGATGTCGGATGCCGGCCGACAGAAGCCAGGGCACGTGAGCGCTCCGGGGATCTGCTCTTTGAAAACCGCAGAGCGCGTCGGCGAAGGGCTTGAGCGTGAGCCCGACGGCAGTGCCCGTCTCCAACGACGCCGACCGCTCGAGTTCGGCCAGGAATGAGGGAGGCACGGTGAGGTCGATGTCGCGATCCCAAACCGCGCGTCCGGGAAACCTGTAGCTCAGGAATGGGTACGGATAGGTCCCGTGCCGATGGGCCGAACGCGCTAACCACGACGAGAGCAGCTCGTCAGGACATGCGTCGACCGTGAACGTCCAGCTCGCGGCCGAAGGGTGCAGGCCTGGCCATGCCGCCATATCGATCATGACGCTAGCCTCCCGGCTGCGGGCTCGACGCCGGTATGACGGCGCCCTCGCGCCACGGAGTCCGCGGCCTCGCGCACAGCGGCGCCCGACATTGCGGGAAGCTTCACAGCCCGAGCTCCCGGGAGCCCATCCCGAGCCTTCTGCGGTCTGATTCCAGGGCGCTCGACAGGAAAAGGCCCACTCGGGATGCCTGTCGCCCCCGGTGCCGCGCGAAAAGGCGGGAGCGATCGACGACGGACTGCGGCTGCTCGGCTGGCCGCGACGCCAGCAGGAGGCACAGCACCTCTTCGGCGATCGCCAGCCCTCGCAATACGTCGTGTCCGACTCCGATGCCGAGCCCGCCCGCGTCGCGAAGCCTCTGGACCCGCCCCGCCAGCAACGCCAGGGACGCCCCGTCGTCGTCGTCCGGCCGTAGGGACCCCAGCATGGCCAGCGTCCGCCGCTCGACATCCGTCAGCGGCATCGAAACTACGCTGTCGTCCATGCATCTCAATCCACAAGCTGGTCCCACCGGCCGTACGAGGCGCGATCGGGATGGTTGACGGCCCGTTGCCGCCGGATCCACACAGTGATACTGATCTGTTAAGCATCACTTAGCGAAGTGGATCATGGCGACGGACATTGATGACGAGCGTCTCAGCGCCCTCTCGAACGACATGCGCAACGTCCGGCGAGCCATCGACGCCTTGCTGGAAGGGGACGGACGCGACGCCTGCAACATCCCCGGCTATATCGAATTGGCCGACCGTCACATCGCCCTCGGCCGAGAACTGGGTCAGGCGATCTCTAGGTCCGAGCGCGGCTTACTGGCGAAGGCGAGGGCCATCCACCCCCGAGACGCCGCCATCCGGGCCGACTACGCCATCACCCTTGCGCTGTCGCTCGCTACCGACATTGTCTCGGTGCTCTCGTAGATTCGAAAGCCGCGTCCTCCGCGACCCTGTCGCGAGCAATCCACAGGAAACGCAAGGCACGGGAAGAGTTGGAATAAAGTTTCTGATGTGATCTGTTGCGCATCAATTTAATCATTACATGACCCAGATGTGCCTGCTCCGAGTGGCGGAGCTCTTTCAGATCTGTATCGTCTCCACCGATGAGGAGACCGATCCACCCCCGACAGGTTCGCGCAGCCCGCGCCCTCCTGTCGATGTCGCAGGAGGACCTTGCCTCGGAAGCCGAGGTCGGGGTTGCGACGGTGAAGAGGTTCGAAAGCGGGAAGGCCATCCGGGGCAGCGTCGAGCGCTCACTGCGGTTAGCGCTCGCAAAACGGGGCATCGTCATTCTCGAAAGCGGCTCGTCGCTCGGCGGCCGCAAAATCGGCGCCGGCGTGGCCGTATTGGCAGAGGCTTTCTCAAACAGCTTGGAAGCGGAGGACGCCGGCTCGAGCGCAAAGCCGCCGAGCCGGACCCGGAGCATTTGACGCTCTAGGGCGGCCAGATCAAGCAAGCTCGACCCGTCTCGACTACGATCGGGCTAAACCTACTGCGCGACGCTGTCGATGAGTTTGAACACCTTTCCGTCGTCGAACTCCCACGACGGTTGTCCCCCGATCGGGGCATGGTGGAACGTTCCTGCGGTCAGGCCATAATTCGCCGAGGCGAAGGATTCGGGCTTGCCTATGGAAGCCCGCTGGGCAACGAGCTCCGCGATTATCGATGCCACCCCTTGATCCGCCCGTCCCGGTCGGAAGGCGAAGACCAACGACCGAAAGCCTTCGCCTTCATCAACCTCGATCTCGAACCAGTGGGCTGATCGGCCGTCGCCGAGCCGGATCTCGAGCACGAGCACCGCACGTCTCGCACCCGACGAACGGAGGAGATGGAAGCCTGGGTTGCCAGGTCGCCATTTGGGGTTCGGAAGGCAGGTCCAACAGTCGAGTTCGCTCGTCCCGCGCCGCGTCCTCCTGTCAATCGGCGGAATGACGGGCGCGAAGACCAAGATCGACGGAGCGGTGCGCCCGCCGAGGAGGCGATCGCGGCAGCGCCACAGACCGTCGAAACGATGAGCTGCCGGTGGCGCGATGTGATCGCCATCGAGCTGCTTCCGCTCACCGCCAGGCTGGGCATCTCCAGCAGCGCTGCCCTCGGAGCCGCCGGGCCGCATCTTCCCGCCCGACTTGCCCTCGGAAACGTTCCGATGTCGCCGGATGATCACGGCGTCCTCACCCTCCTCCCAGCGCAGCCTCTCGATGTCGGCATCGGCGCCAGCGTCCTGAGACCCCGGGTCCTCGTCGGTTGCAGTGTCCTCGTCCCCGTCGGCCGACGGCTTCGTGCCGGTTCCACCTGACGAGCCCACCTCCTTGTCCGCGACTTCCTCGTAGAGATGAGCCTCGATCAGGCGCAACGGCGGTGGCCGACCGCCCACGATCTTGCCGACGATGAAACGACTCTTGTCGAGCCGAGCCCCCTTCACTTTGAGCGAGAGACGTCCGGAGGCGAACGGCAGCATGATCGGTAGAAGCGTCTCGATGCCGCGCCCTGCTTGCATTCGGCGACGGACATCATCCGGAAGTGTGTCTGCCATCAGGCTAGCGAAGATGCGGGCACCTGACGCGTGCGCAACAGGACTCGATGTGGGGAGGAGGTTGACAAGAAGGCCGAGCTGTCGGGCGGGTAGGCGCCGGTGGAGATCGATCCTCAGGCGAGCGGAGTCGTCGGGCGGTTCGCTCGACAGATCGAAGAAGTGTTGTAGCGCGAGCGATAGGGGTTGGCGAAACAATTCGGTCGCGATGGCGCTATGGCTGAGTGTCAGTGAGCGGAGCAACTCAGACGCAGAGAAGTAGAAAACAACATCACCATCGAGCACTCGCAGGAACCGAGATGCGCGCGTCAGAGGGAACCCGTAGTGTTTCTTTGTGATCTCAGGATTTCTATAAGTTTCGGGGTAGCCTTTCGGTTTCCACTCTCTTTCATCCCAGAGAGAGACTTCCTTAAAATTGTTATTGTCGAAGTCGATGACGACGGTCTGCACCTCGGCAGGTCCGCCGCGATCGAAGATCGAGACGGTTTCACCTCCGATCTCGCTCGCGAACTCGAGGCGCTTGTTGCGGATGACGTCACCGACCGCGAAAAACGGGAGGTAACCCACATTCAGGGAGACGACTTGAGGAACTCCCGGGTTTCGGATGATCGAAGCTGCGTCCACCCCATCTGGGGGCAGCTCAGACAAGATGAGGCGGATCTTGGCGCTTGCCGCTCCGTCACGATGTGGATGATCGATGTGCCGGACATAGAACGCGCCGGCTGGGAAGTTATTGAATACTTGTCTCGAGAAAGGCATGCAGTATCTCGCCAGCTCAAGCCCGAGATGGACACGATCTCGGCGAATCCGGCTTATAGCGCCATTCCGCTCTTAAAACAGTGAGTCCGGAAAACAAGAAATAACGACAGCCGCCGCCGACGAGCGCCGGCATCGACGCCGAGTGGTGAGGAGCCCGGAACGGCCGGCGGTCGGTCAAGGCGCCACCCGCCAGGGCACCCGCCACGGAATGGATCATCGACACGTCGAGGAGTTCGCGCGGCGTCATGGGTGGCAGGATCGAGGGCAGGCGCGCCGCGAGCATCGATTTGCCCGACCCAGGCGGGCCGCTGAACAGAAGATTGTGCCCGCCGGCGGCGGCGATCTCCAGCGCCCGCTTGGCGCTCTCCTGGCCTTTGACGTCGCGCAGGTCCGGCAGTTCGGTGCCGGCGGCCCGCATGGCCGGCTCGGGCCGCGCCATCAGCTGCGTGCCCTTCATGTGGTTGGCCAGCTGGATCAGCGAGCGCGGTGCCAGCACTTCGAGATCGCGGCTGGCCCAGGCGGCTTCGGGTCCGCAGGCCGCCGGGCAGATTAGCCCATGGCCGGCCGCATTGGCGGCGACCGCCGCCGGCAGCACGCCTGAGACAGCGGTGATCGATCCGTCGAGCGCCAGTTCGCCCAGCACTGTGAAGCCTTGCAGGGCGTCCGGCGGGATGGCCCCGATCGCCGCCATGACGCCGAGCGCGATCGGCAGGTCGTAATGGCTCCCCTCCTTGGGAAGGTCGGCCGGCGCCAGATTGACGGTGATGCGCTTGGCCGGAAGCGCGAGTCCCGAGGCCGTCAAAGCTGCGCGGACGCGCTCACGCGATTCGGCTACGGCCTTGTCGCCGAGCCCGACGACATTGAAGACCACCGAGCCGTTGGTGATCTGGACCTGAACATCGACGGGCCTCGCCTCGATGCCCTCGAACGCGACTGTCGCAACCCGTACGACCATCGCGATCCCCGCCGAATGCGCCCCGTCGTTGTAGAGGCTATCGCGGCATCAGGGCGAGTGCAAGCCGCCGAACTGGCCGTGGGCGCCGGTGAGACGTGCCCGTCCGGCCATCGATCCATCAAGCCTTGGCTTTGGCCTTGCCGGGCGGCACGGCGGCCAGTGGCGATCCAGCATTGGTGGCGCGCTGGTCGAGTTCGCCGTCGATTTCGGCCCCGATCAGCAGCACCAACGCGCTCACCCACAGCCAAAGAAGCAGGATCACCACGGCACCTAGTGCCCCATAGGTCGCCTCGTATGAACCGAACTTGCCGACGTAGATCGAAAATAGGATCGACCCGGCCAGCCACAGCAACGTCGCGATACCCGATCCCCAGGTGATCCAACGCCAGCTCGCGTCTTTCCGGGAGGGGCCGTACCGGTAGATCACGGCAAAGCCGAGCACTACGAGAACCGCGAGGATAGGCCAGCGGGCGAAGTTGAGCACCGTGGCGAAAAACGGACCGAAGGGCAGAATGTTGAGGATGATCGGGATAATCGCAACGGCGAAGATGACCACGACCGCGAAGAACACGCCGCCGATCGTCAATCCGAGGGCGATCAGCGTCTGCACGATGAAGGAGCGGGTCTCGACCTCCTCGTAGGCGATGTTGAGGCCGGTCATGACCGAGGAGACGCCGGCGCGGGCGCTCCAAAGCGCCAGGAGAACACTGGTCACCAGCGCCCACGTCAGCGTCGAACCGGCGGTCTTGGCGAAGTTGTGAAGCCCGTCGGTGATGAGCTTCATGGCTTCGGGCGGCAGCAGATAGCTGTAGTCCTGAATACGGGCGGCGACATCGTCCGGATTGCCGACCAGCGCATAGAGCGACACCATGGCGGCGAGAGCCGGGAAGATCGACAGCATCACGTAGAAGGCGACACCGGCCGCCACGAGGCTGATGTTGTCGTTGCCGAAGCGATCGAACACCGATCGGGCGATGCCCATGAACCCCGGCGGATGCTCGGTGGGCTTTCCATCGGAACCGGCCTTGGCGTCCGACGTCCCAACGCTCGCCGAGGGCGAGCCGGGGGTCTTCTTCGGCGCGATCCCGCGAGCGGGAGCCGCGGCGGGAGACAGCGAGGAGGACGAACCCTGCTGTCCCCTCAGCACCCCCACCAGGGCGAAGCCCAACACCGCGACCGTGGTCCAGGCCCGGCCCGAGTTCTCGCCCTTCGATTTCGCTTCGGTCATTCGTCTATCCCCATGGCGTCCGCCAATGCCCGACCAGAGGAAAACGTTGCGCCTCGCGCCTTCAGCGTCTCTTTTCGGGCCGAACGTGCATGAGGTGTGGCCACGCGACCACGCGTCAGCTCTCCAAGTCTTCGCGCATCATCTCCAGCATCAGCCATTCCTCCTCGGCGGCAGCCAGCTTGGAATCGGTATCGGCGAGCGAGGCCGAAAGCTTGGCGAAGCGCTTGGGGTCGCGCCCGTAGAGCCCGGGATCATCGAGACTGGCCTGGAACCGGGCCCGTTGTGTCCGCATCTCCTCCATCTGGCGTGGCAGATTGTCGAGCGCGTGCTTGTCCTTGAAGCTCAGCTTGCCCTTGCGTGCCGCCGGGGTGGCGGCAGGCGCTGCACTCCGCGTCGGCGCGGCGCCCGTGACCATTTCCTTGGTGCGCGCCGTCACGCCCGAGCCGCGCTGCGCCACCATATCGGAATAGCCGCCGGCATATTCGGTCCAGCGGCCTTCTCCCTCGGCATTGATGACCGAGGTCGAGACGCGGTCGAGGAAGTCACGGTCATGGCTCACCACCACGACGGTGCCGGGGTATTCGGCCAGAAGGTCCTGCAGCAGATCCAGCGTCTCGAGGTCGAGATCGTTGGTCGGTTCGTCGAGGACGAGGAGGTTCGAGGGCAGCGCCAGGGCCCGGGCCAGCATCAGCCGGCCGCGCTCGCCGCCCGAGAGACGCGACAGCGGGGTCCGAGCCTGTTCGGGGCCGAACAGGAAGTCCTTCATATAGCCGATGACGTGTTTGCTCACGCCATTGACGATCACCTGGTCTGAACCGCCGCCAGTCAGGGCGTCGGACAGCGTCGTGTCGGGCTTGAGGCTCGAGCGCGCCTGGTCCAGCGTCGCGAGCTGCACGTTGGCGCCGAGCCTGGCCTCACCCGAATCCGGCGTGTCGCGGCCGGTGAGCAGGTTCAGTAGAGTGGTCTTACCCGCGCCGTTCGGGCCGATCACACCGAGCCGGTCGCCGCGCAGCACGCGGGTCGAGAAGTCGCGCACGATCACCCGGTCGCCGTAGCTCTTCGAGATGTTCTCGGCCTCGACGACGAGCTTGCCCGACGTCTTGCCCTCCGACACCGTCATGGTGGCGAGGCCCACGACGCGTGAGGCTTCGCGCTTCTCGCGGCGGAGTTCGCCGAGGTCGGCCATGCGACGCACGTTGCGCTTGCGCCGGCCGGAGACGCCGTAGCGCACCCAATCCTCTTCGCGCGCGATCTTGCGATCGAGCTTGTGGCGCTCGAGCTCCTCCTCCTCGAGAACCTGGTCGCGCCATTCCTCGAAGGCGCTGAAGCCCTGCTCGATTCGGCGCGTGCGGCCGCGGTCGAGCCACACGGTCGAGCGCGACAGGTTGGAGAGAAAGCGCCTGTCGTGGCTCACCAGCACCAGAGCGGAACGCAGCGACTTCAGCTCGTTCTCGAGCCACTCGATGGCGGGAAGGTCGAGATGGTTGGTGGGCTCGTCGAGGAGCAAGATGTCGGGCTCGGGTGCCAGAACCCGGGCCAGAGCGGCACGCCGCAGCTCGCCGCCCGAGAGATGGCCCGGCTTTTCCTCTCCGGTCAGGCCGAGGTCGTCGAGCAGCGAGCGCGCCCTGTAAGGATTGTCGAGCGGCCCGAGACCACCCTCGACGTAGGACAGAACATCCTCGTAGCCGGTGAGGTCAGGCTCCTGAGGCAGGACCCGCAGCGTCGCATCGGGCTGAAGGAAGCGTGTGCCGCCGTCGAGGCCGATGTCGCCCGCCACGACTTTCATCAGCGTCGACTTGCCCGAGCCGTTGCGGCCGACGAGGCAGATGCGGTCGCCGCGGCCGACCTGGAGGTCCACCCCATCGAGCAGCGGTTTGCCGCCCAGGGTGTAGCGGATCGCGGTCATCTGCAGCAGCGGCGGCGCCATGGAAGTCCTGAACGAAGGTGATTGGTGCGTTGCACTCGGTTTCCGCGCTGTCCTGCACGGAAACTGCGCAAAGGTCGAGACATGCACAGGATGGGGAGGCCGGCAGAGCACGCCGGCCTCGATCCGGCCGCGGCCGAAGCCACCCGGGCGCGCGACCTTTCCCGGGGTTCTCCTGTTATGGTGGGGATGTACCCCGATTCACAGATCGACGGGGAGCCCCGACCAGACCGGAGCGAGGACGACCATGACGCAAGACAGGGACGACATGAAATTCGCGGCACTTCGGGCCGCTGTCGGGCAAATGAAGGACCGGAGCCTGAAAGAGCTCTTTGCCGCCGACCCGGAGCGTTTCGACCACTATCACGTCGCCATGGGCGATCTCGTCTTCGATTATTCGAAGCACCGCGTCGACGAGGACGTGCTGCACGCGCTCTTCGATCTTGCCCGGGCGCAGAAGCTCGAGGAGAAGCGGGATCGCATGTTCACCGGCGGCATCGTCAACCCGACCGAGGGCCGCGCAGCACTGCACACCGCCCTTCGGGCGCCCAAGGGAGTCTCCGTCAAGGTCGACGGTGAGGACGTCATGCCGGAGGTCCTGTCGGTGCGGGCCAAGGTGGCGGATTACGCCCGCGGCCTCCGTGACGGCAGCATCAAGGGCGCGACCGGCAAGGCGCTGACCGATGTCGTCAATATCGGGATCGGCGGCTCGGACCTCGGCCCCGCCATGGCGGCGCGGGCATTGGCCCCCTTCGGTCATCCGCGCATCCGCACGCATTTCGTTTCCAACGTCGACGGCGCCGACATCGGCGACACACTGAAGCCTCTCGACCCCGAGACCACGCTGTTCATCGTGGCGTCGAAGACCTTCACCACTCAGGAGACGATGACCAACGCCCGCAGCGCGCGGGGTTGGCTCTCGGCCAAGCTCGGCGACGCCGCCGTGGAGCATCACTTCGCTGCCGTCTCGACGGCGCTCGATCTCGTCGGCGAGTTCGGCATCCGGCAGGACCGGGTGTTCGGCTTCAAGGACTGGGTCGGCGGCCGCTATTCGGTCTGGTCTTCCATCGGCCTCTCGGTCGTGATCCAGATCGGGCCGGAGCATTTCGCCGACTTCCTCGCCGGCGGCCACGAGGTCGACACCCACTTCCGCCAGGCGCCGCTCGAAGCCAATATCCCGGCCCTGATGGGGCTGATCGGGGTGCTCTATCGCAACGCCTGGGGTTTCGCCACGCAGGCGGTGATCCCCTACGATCAGCGGCTTGGCCGCTTCCCCGCCTACCTCCAGCAGCTCGACATGGAGAGCAACGGCAAGCACGTTCACATCGACGGAACGCGGGCCCACGAGTCGACCGGCCCTTTGGTCTGGGGCGAGCCGGGCACCAACGGCCAGCACGCCTTCTTCCAGCTGCTGCACCAGGGCACCGAAGTCGTACCGGTCGACTTCCTGATCGCCGCCGAGCCGACGGAGGCCGACCCGAAGCACCACGAGCTGCTCGTCGCCAACTGCTTCGCCCAAAGCCAAGCCTTGATGGTCGGCCGCAGCGAAGACGAGGTGAAGGCCGTGATGGAGAAGGCGGGCGGCAAAGCCGACGCCATCGCCGCCGTGGCGCCCCATAAGCAATTCGACGGCAATCGCCCGACCTCGACCTTTCTCTATCGGCGCCTCGACCCCAAGATGCTGGGCCG
>JAYVMK010000013.1:0-9153 GCA_043758995.1 Lichenibacterium sp.
GCCGCCCGTTCTGCACGGCGACGGATCGCTCCTGATCGTCGATGACGACAAGCCCTTCCTGACCCGCTTGACCCGCGCCATGGCGAGCCGCGGCTTTCAGGTCGAAGCGGCCGAGTCGGTCGCCGAAGGTCTCTCGGCCATCGAGAAAAGTCCTCCGGCCTATGCGGTCATCGACATGCGTCTGGCCGACGGCAACGGCCTCGACGTCATCTCGGAGCTGAAGGCCAAGCGGCCCGATGCTCGCGCCATCATCCTCACCGGCTACGGCAATATCGTCACGGCCGTGACGGCGGTGAAGCTCGGTGCCTTCGATTATCTCGCCAAGCCGGCGGATGCCGACGAGATCTACAGTGCCCTCATGGCGCTGCGGCACGACAAGGCCGAGGTTCCCGAGAATCCCATGTCGGCCGACCGCGTCCGGTGGGAGCACATCCAGCGGATCTACGAGCTCTGCGGACGCAACGTCTCCGAAACTGCTCGGCGGCTCAACATGCATCGACGCACGCTCCAGCGCATCCTCGCAAAGCGCGCGCCGCGCTGAGCCGATCCTGGGCGTCGCCCTTACGGGGCGGCGCCGAACCTACCGTCCTGCAGAAACCGCAGCGTCGCCGCGATAGCCTTCGGATGAGCGGCGAGCCGTGTGTGGGATGTCGATATGGTGCGATGGTCCTTCATGCCGGCCAGCCTCGTACTGGCGACCGTCACCTTACCGTCGTTCAGTCCCGGCAAGAGCAGCCCGGAAATGGTCGGGATCAGCGGCCGGTCTCCGGCCAGCACACCGAGTTCGTAATCGACTGCCCCGAATGCGAAGAGCCCCTCGTCGTTTGGTGCCGTCACGTGTTGCTGCCCCGCGGGCCCGAAGACAAGGCGGTAGAGCGGCCAGTGGCGGAGGAAGTCGGCCACTTCGCTGCCGCCGTTCGGCGGTCCCAGCATCACCACGCGGCCGAGCCGCGCAGGTCGGTAGCGCGCTAAGTAGACGCGCGCCAGCAGACCGCCCATCGAATGCGCCACGACGTGCAGCACTCCTTGGTTTGCGCCAGCGAAGCGGGCGACGGCCGGATGGATGGTCTCGGCGAGAGCGTCGAGCCGGAAATGTCGGCTGGGGTAGTCGAGGTTGAGCACGGCGTAGCCGGCCGCCTCCAAGGCGCGTTGGATCGCCCGCATCGACGCCGAGGTCCGGGCGATTCCGTGCAACAGGAGGACCCCATCAGGCGTGCGAATTCTGGACTGCAATTCGACACCATCTGTACCGGTTATTGAGAGGGAGTCTGCGCTATTCTACGCCGACGAGCGCTCGATTTCGCAACCTCGCTCTTCGCCAGGGTCCATAGCCGCCCGACAAAGGTTTGACGATGGACGCGGACTTGCTCCGGCCGTAAGGTTCGATCGAACCGGCGCTTTCTGTCGCGGGACGCTTTTTGCCGAACCAGCGGTCTGAGGAACCATGCGACTGACCCATCTCGTCTCATGCGTCGTCACCGCCGGCCTGATCGTCGCGCCGATCATATCGCGCGCCGCCGAGCCCGCGCCTCAGCCTCCCTCACCGGCAGCGCTGGCCGCCTTCATTGCGGCGTTGAAGCCCGCCGCGGAAGCGCGCGGCGTTTCCCCCACCACGTTCGACGCCGCGTTTGCGGGGGTTACGCCGGATCCGAGCGTGGCGGCTCTGACGCGCCAGCAGCCCGAACTCGGCAAGCCCACCGGAGCCTATCTGGCGGCGGCCGTCACGGCGGCGCGGGTCGCGCAGGGACGCGCGCTGCTGGCGCAATGGCACGTCGACATCGCCGGGATCGAGCGTCGCTTCGGCGTGCCGGGCGAGATCCTCGTGGCGATCTGGGGTCTCGAAACGAATTATGGGGCCTCTCCCGGCGGCAAGGATGTCATCCGCTCCATGGCGACGCTCGCCGCCATGGGCTATCGGCCGGATCTCTATCGCGACGAACTTCTGGCCGCCCTCGATATCCTGCAGCGCGGAGAGGCTTCGCGCGATCAACTTCGCGGCTCTTGGGCCGGCGCCATGGGGCAGCCCCAGTTCATGCCGTCGAGCTTCGACAAATATGCCGTCGACGGGGATGGCGATGGGCATCGCGACATCTGGGGCGATGTGCCCGACGCTTTGGCGTCGATCGCCTCTTTCCTCAAGGAGCAGGGTTGGACGCCCGGCCTTCCCTGGGGCATCCCCGTGACCTTACCGAAGGGCTTCGATCTTGGCGCGGCCGGGCGGGCTGCCTTTCCGGCCTGGGCCGAGCGCGGCGTCGCGCAGGCGGACGGGGACGCCCTGCCCAAGAGCGGCGAGGGCATCCTGTATTTCCCGGCCGGCGCGCCGGGCCCCGCCTTTCTGGCCACGACCAACTTCTCCGTCATCAAGACCTACAATTCCTCGGACAGCTACGTGCTGGCGGTGGGAACACTCGCCGACCGCATGACGGACCATGCTCCCCTGACCGCGCCCTGGCCGACCGCCACCCCGATCGGACGCGAGGACCGCATCGCGCTCCAGGCCCGGCTCGCCGCTCTGGGCTATCCGGTCGACGATCGCACCGGCCGCATCAGCCTGACGCTGCGCGATACCATCCGGGCCGCCCAGGCGAAGAACGGCCTCGTGCCGGACGGCAATCCCACCGCAGCGCTGCTGCACACCCTGGGAAAGCCCGCGGCACGCTGATCCGCCACGAGCAGCGTTGAACCGGCTCTGCTTCCGTCCCATAGGTTCGGTCCACCCCCGAACCGAGCCAGCCATGACCCTGCCACCCGATGCCGGCGCGCCGGCCCTTGCCTGGGGCCTCCCCTTCGCCGGTCTTCTGGTGTCGATCGCCATGATGCCGATGCTGCATCCGCATTGGTGGGAGCGCCACTTTCCCAAGGTAACGGCGGCCTGGGCGCTGCTCTTTGCCCTGCCCTACGCGATCGTCCGCGGCCCCGATGTGGCCGGACCGGCCCTGCTCGCCACCTTGGTGCACGAGTATCTGCCCTTCATCGTGCTGCTCGTGGCGCTCTTCGTCGTGGCCGGTGGCATCCGCATCGCCGGCAACCTCGTCGGCACGCCGAACACCAACCTGGTCCTGCTCGGCCTCGGCACGCTGGGGGCGAGCCTGCTCGGCACGACAGGCGCCGCCGTGCTGCTGATCCGCCCCTTGATCCGGGCCAATGGCGACCGCCGACACCGCACGCATGTGTTCGTCTTCTTCATCTTCCTCGTTGGTAACATCGGAGGGTCGCTGACGCCGCTCGGCGATCCGCCTCTGTTCCTGGGCTTCCTGCGCGGCATCGATTTTGGTTGGACCTTCCGCGCCATGGCGCCGCCCATGCTCCTGTCCTCGGCGATCCTACTGGCGCTCTTTACCGCCATCGACCGCTGGTACTGGCGGCGCGAGCCGGTCCTGCCGCCGAGCCATCTGCCCCGTCGCATCAAGATCGAGGGTGGCCACAATGTGATCTTCCTCGCCGTGATCGTGGCCGCGGTGCTGATGAGCGGCGTCTGGCGATCCGGACGGGTGCTGACGCTCGGCCTCGGCGTCACGGTGAGCTTCGAAGATGCGGCGCGCGACCTCGCCCTTCTGGCGACGGCGGTCCTGTCCTACCTCGTGACGTCATCCCGGCTCCGCATCGAGAATGCCTTCACCTGGGTGCCGATTCGCGAGGTGGCGATCCTCTTCGCCGGGATCTTCGTCACCATCGTGCCGGTCCTCTCCGCCTTGAAGGCGGGCGCGAGCGGCCCCTTCGCGGGCCTGCTGCATCTCGTCAACCGTCCCGACGGCACGCCGGTCGTGCCGAGCTATTTCTGGCTCACGGGCGCGCTGTCTTCGGTGCTCGACAATGCCCCGACCTATCTCGTCTTCTTCGACACGGCGGGCGGCGACCCGGCGCGCCTAATGGGCGAGGGCTCGGCGACGCTGCTCGCCATCTCCTGCGGCGCCGTCTTCATGGGCGCCAACACCTATCTCGGCAACGCCCCCAACTTCATGGTGAAGGCGATTTGCGAAGAGCAGGGTATCCGCATGCCGGGCTTCTTCGGCTACCTGGCCTGGTCGGGGTTGATCCTGCTGCCGCTCTTCGGGCTGCTGACGCTGGTGTTCTTCCGGTAGACGCGATCGGTTACCTCAGCCGTCACGGCGATCGCAGCGACGCCGCCCCGGATCATGGTGAGCCCCCGGAGCGCGGCGCAACTGCACAGAGGACCGGGCCGCGTCGCTCCGCTCGCGATGGCGAAGGTGAGAGAAGGACGCGATCCGACCTATTCAGCTGCAGCCGGGAGCGCGTCTGCCGCCTGGAAGAGCCCGGAAGGCCCTCGTTGCATCTCGACCCGGCGATTGTGGAAGGCATTCAACGTCGGGCGATGCGTGATCGACACGATGCCGGCCTCGGGCAAGCGATCGATCAGCGTCTGATAGAGGCTCGTCTCGCCCGCCTCGTCGAGAGCGCTGGTGGCTTCGTCGAGAAACAGCCAGTCGGGCCGAACCAACAGAGCACGCGCCGCTCCGAGCCGCTGCTGCTCTCCACCCGAGAGCCGCTGCGGCCAGTTGTCGGCTGTGTCGAGTTCGTCGGCGAGATGATCGAGCCCGACGGCCGCCAAGGCCTCGCGCTGCAGCGCATCGGGATAGGCTTCGAGGGTCTCGGGATAGACCAGAGCCTGGCGCAGCGTTCCGAGCGGCAAGTAGGTTCGCTGCGGCAGAATGAGCGTGCGGGTGCCTTCCGGCATCTCGACGCGCCCCTTGCCGAAGGGCCAAATCCCCGAGAAGGCGCGCAGCAGGGTCGTCTTCCCGCTGCCCGACCGGCCGGAGAGCAGAACCCGATCGCCGCGCCGCAGCGCGAAGGACGGCACGGCCGTCAGTGGCTTGCCGTTGGGAAGGTCGACCACCACGCCCTCGGCACCGAAGACCGACGTTGCACTGGATCGCGTCTCGATCCGGGGCTCCGTGGTGGCGACGGCCGAACTCTCCGCCATGGCGGCCTCGAAGCCGACGAGGCGCTGAACGACGGCGCGATAGCTGGCGAGGCTGACATAGGCATCGACGAACCACGTCAGACCGTCCTGGACGCTGCTGAACGTCTGGTTGGTTTGCATCAAGGTTCCCAGCGTCGCCTTGCCGAAGAAATAGGCCGGGCCGAGCAGCAAGAAGGGGAAGATGACCGAAAACTGGCCGAAGAAATTGGTGAAGAAGCCGAGGCGTTTTTGCCGGCGCACCACGGCATAGACGTTGGCCAGGATGGAACCGTAGCGCTCGAACAGAGAGGCGCGTTCGGCGCCCTCGCCGCCCAGAAGTGCGATCTGCTCCGAATTCTCCCGAATGCGAGCCATGCCGAAGCGAAAGTTCGCCTCGAAACGCTGCTGGTGGAACAGCAGGGAAACCAGCGGCTTGCCGATCAGATGCGTGCACAGCGTGCCAAGCGCCGCATAGATCACTGCGATCCAGATCAGATAACCCGGAATGTTGAACGACAGGCCGAAGCTCGTCATCGGAAAGGAGATCGATAGATTCCACAGAATGACGAGGAAGATGCCGAGCCGCACCGCATTGCCGAAGAACCCGATGCCGAGGACCATCGTGTTGCCGACGAATTGATGCACGTCCTCGGCGATACGCTGATCCGGGTTGTCGGCAGGACCCGTGACATGCGCGATACTTGGATCCGTCGTGTCGACGGGCCTTGCGGCCATTCGCATACGGTAATGCTGAGCTGGCGCCAGCCACCGCGCAACGAAGTCATCCGTCATCGACTTCCGCCAACGGATTTGCAGAAGCTGGTTGATATAGGCCTTGTAGACCGAAATTAGGATATGGAAGAAGGCGATCAAGCAAAACATCGCCATATAGTATTTGAAAGCAGCCCAGTCCTTATCCTGCAAAGAATTATAGAAGCTGTTGTACCAGCCATTGAACATCTTGGCTATATAGGAAAAAGCGAGCTCCAGCACGATGATGGACGCGAGCAAGTTCAAGGCGATCCAGCGCTCCTGGAGGCGGACCGGACCGATGAACCACAAGCGGATCTCGCCCTGCGTCTTCTGCTTGAAGTAGGGCACGGCGAGGCGCCAGATGTCCTTCACGTCCTGGGCGAAATGCGTCATGGGTCGACCTTTGGCGGACCGGGGCGCAGCCGGCCGGAGAATGGGTTTCGGACGAGGAACGAGTTCTTGAGCCTCGACGTCCCGAGGCAGCTCAATGCCGCTTCAGTCGGGGCGGATCAAAGCGGAAAGATGTCCGCCCCGCACGTTAAGCTTTGGAAAGCCTAAGCCTTGGCGTCGAGGGCGTGCTGACGCAGCCAGCCGGCGGCACCCGACAGGTCGAGGCCGATCTGACGGCCCAAGTGGCCGAGGTCGTCTGGCACCATGCGCCCGTCGAGCACCTCGCCGATGGCCCAGAGATTGGCCGAGCGCGTGCCGGAGCGGCAATGCATGAAGACGGGGCCCGCGGCGCCCTTCACGACGGATTGGAAATGCCGCACCGTGCTCTCCGTCACGGGCCCCATGGGAATGTGAGCATAGGCGAGGCCCGCCTCTTCGGCGGCGGCTTCCTCGGCCTCGGAGCCCGGCTGGGTCGGGTCCTCACCGTCCGGCCGATTGTTGATCACTGCGACGTAACCCTCGGAGGCGATGTCGCGAAAGTCCGTGAGATCGGGTTGGCTCGCGACGGTGACGTCGGCGGAAAGCTTGACGGTGTGCATGGCGACCTCGTGAACGTCTTTGCACGAACCTAGAGTGCCTAGGGCCGAGGCGAAAGCGCTCCGGGCGGGCAAAAGGGCGCGCCGGCCCCATATGATGGCGAAGAGACCGGCGCACCGCGCCATCGATCAGGAGTGAGATCCATGTTGATCCGCAGCCGCAGGTCCTGGGAGATCCCGGAACGGGAGGCCACTCCCGAACACGTGTTCCTGAATCGCCGCGCCTTCATGGCGGGCGCGACGGCACTCGGCGCCGGCACGCTGGCCGGCGGCGACGCGCGGGCGGCTTGGCCCTTCGGCGGCGGTCAGGCCGCCCCTGCCGCGCCCCAGCCACCCGATCCCTCGCTCTCGCTCTATCCGGCGAAGCGCAATGCCGCCTATTCGATCACGGGCGCCGTCACACCCGAAACCGTCAACACGAATTACAACAACTTCTACGAATACGGCACGTCGAAACACGTCGCCGACGCCGCCGAAATGCTTCGGACTCGTCCCTGGACGGTGAAGATCACCGGCCTCGTGGACAAGCCCCGCGACGTCGGGATCGACGATCTCCTGAAGGCCATGCCGCTCGAAGAGCGGCTCTATCGCCATCGCTGCGTCGAGGCCTGGTCCATGCAGGTCCCGTGGACCGGCTTTCCGGTGAAGGCGCTCGTCGACTTCGCCAAGCCGCTCGGCTCGGCCAAATACATGGTGATGAAGACCTTCAAGGACCCGTCGATGGCACCGGGGCAGCGCAGCTTCATCCTGAAGTGGCCCTATGTCGAGGGCCTGACCATGGCGGAAGCCACCAACGATCTGGCCTTCATGGTCACGGGTGCCTACGGCAAGCCGCTGCCCCGCGTCATGGGGGCGCCGCTGCGTCTCGCGGTGCCGTGGAAGTATGGATTCAAGTCGGTCAAATCCATCGTCGAGATCGCTTTCACGGACCAGCAGCCCGAGACCACCTGGGCGGCGCTGGCGCCCGACGAATACGGTTTCTGGGCCAATGTGAATCCCGAGGTGCCGCATCCGCGCTGGAGCCAGGCCTCCGAAGAGGTCATCGGCACCGACGATCGGCGGCCAACCGTCATCTTCAACGGCTATGGCGACCAAGTGGCGTCGCTCTATGACGGCATGAAGGGCAACAAGATCTTCATGTGAAGGTTGCCGGGCCGGATCACCGGACGGTCTTCAACCGGGCGAAGAGGTCCGTCAGTTCGGCCTGACGGCATACGTCGAGCTTGCTGAAGACCCGTTTCAGCACGGAGCGGACCGTCTCCTCGGCAAGGCACAGCGTGCGCGCCGCCTCTCTCGGCGAAATACCGGCCCCTACCAGGGCCGCTACGCGCGCCTCCCCAAGCGTCAGACCATAGACGTCGCGCACTAGCCCAGGGTCGAGCGGGGCGCCGGGCGCGAGGTCGAGCACCAAGACCACCGAGCATGAGCCCGTGGCATGGTGCCAGTCGACCTCCTGGGCCTCCAGGGGGAAGACATAGATGGCGAGGCGCTCCGGCCCATTCGCCACCACGAGCGGCGACTGCGGCGCGGCCCCGCACGCAACTCCGCCCAGCAAGGCGACCAGGCGCTTGTGATGAGCGGGCAACCGCAAGCCCAGCAGCCCGTCCTTGACCTCGAAGACCGTGTGTGAGAGACGGCGCGCCCTGGCATTGGCGAAGCTCACGCGGCGCAGGCCGTCGACCACGAAGACACCGCTCGACAGGCGCGACAGCGCTTCACCGAGCCCCAGATTGACAGCTTCCGCCTCGACGATGCGCAGCCCCAGCCGCAGGGCCTGTTCGGCATGGCGACCGAGATCCGCCAGCACAGCCAGATCCGCGTCGCTGAAGGGCGGCGTCCCGACAGCCCGAAGAACGCTGAGCCCGACCTGGGCGCCGCTGCGCGGCGAGACCTGCACGCTCGCCGCCCACATCAGCCCCAGCGGGACGAGGAACTCCGTATAGATCGGGTGGGTGCGGATCTCCTCGTCGGAGACGAGGTGGCGATCGGTCAGCGCCGCCCCGGCGGCCTCGGCATAGAGGCCCGCCATGGCGCGCTCCGCCCGGATATCGTGGCGCCACCAGATCCGCTCGTAGACATCCACGGCATGGCGCAGACCCGGCGACACGAGCGTGCCGAAACTGCCATCGGTGCGACGGTGGATCAGAAGACCGCCGACGCTCTTCAACTCGTTGGCCACGCTGTGCAATGCAGCGGGCCAGAGCTCCGGCTGAAGTGCACAGGCGTAGATGGCGGACGTACAGGCGGAGAGCGTCATCATGAGGCATATCCTCGGACATCCGAGGTTACGCACCTATGATCGCGGCTTCAACCTTTCATTGATCTGGCGATGCCGCTGCGGAATTTTGGACGTCGGGGCCCGACAACGGAATTCGGCAGATCAGTTCAGCCTCGCCGGCGCAACCCGCGCCCTTCGGCGACCCAGGCCAGCACCGTCGCGCCGAGGAGAACCAGAAGGCCAATGAACCCGACGGCCAGCGGCAGAAGGCCGAT
>JAYVMK010000014.1:0-11984 GCA_043758995.1 Lichenibacterium sp.
GAATCGATCACGAGCGCGACATCGCTGCTCGCCTCGACGAGTTGCGAGAATTGGGCCGGCCCCAGATCGCCGAACAGGGCGTCGGGCGACCGAAAGCCGCCACGGGAGGGCTGAAGGACGGGAGTTCCGATCAAGGAGGTTGCCTCAGGGGACTGCGGGGCACTGGCGATGACGAGTGCATGTGAGCTCACCCTACGACAATGACGTCTCTCGACAACCCGAAACGCCAAATTGGATCAAACCCGTCTGCGAATCGGCACGGCCGGGCTGGTCTGTCCCGACAGGGCCTCCGCCATCTGCACGGCCTCCGTCGCATCGGAGGCGACCGCATCGGCACCGATGAGTTTCTGCAGGTCAGGGTCCATGGAAAAGGCGGCCCCGCCGGCCAGGATCGTGACGTGCTCGTTCAGTGATGCGCTGCGTAACGCCTTGATCTGCTTCGGCAAGACGTCGGTATATTTGTCGTTGGCGACCGATAGGCCGATGGTGGTGAAGCGCTGGGCCCGGACCAGGATCAGCAGTTCCTCGAAGGCGATCCGGGGTTCGAAGGTCACGTCCCATCCGGCACGCCGGAAGAAGGCCGCCACGACCGACAGGCCGAAGATGTGCTGCTCGCCCCAGACCGGCGCCAGAAGAACTTTCTTGCCGTGAATGATCCCCGGCTGCTCGCCGTCCATGTCGGGACCCAGCGCCCGCATGATTCCCTGCAGGCGACCAAGGCCGGAGGTGACGTCGAGGAAACCCAGCTTGTCCTCGAGCCAGAGATCGCCGAGGTGGCGGGCTGCCGGAGCCAGGAGCTGCAATAGTACGGCCTCGACGGCGAGCCCTTCGGAGCGCAGGGCGTCGATATGTTTGATCAGGCTTGGGACCGAGGCCGCCAGCACCAATTCGGCGAACTCCACGACCTGTTCAGGGGCGAGGACGACGGGCGGTTCGACGGCCGCCACGCTGTCGCCGTCCTTGACGATCTCGGAGAGACGCGGGACGACGCGGCTGAGGATGGTCTTGCGTAACTCGCGCCGCCAATCCGAATGGCCGACCATCGGGAGCTCATGCTCCTTGCCCCGCCAGGGTTGATACGGCGGTCCGGGCAGCTGTTTGTAGTTCTGCTGTTCCATCACCGAACCTCTCCCCACGAGGCAGCCGGACGTCACGTTAGAAGGCCAATCAGAGCGTGCAAAGTCCGCTGGCCGGTAAGATTGCCGCACCCCATAGCTTCAGCGTGAACTTTTCTCGCCTTCGTTCGAACTCAGCATCCGAGAGCCAATTTGATCTGTCAACTGGGTCGATCAGGATGACCCCGACGGGTGTCAACCTAGCTTGACATGTGTCAAGGCGAGCTTCAATCTTTCCTCGGCGTTGGTGAGGGGAGGGCATCGGGGATGGGTCTGAGAGGCGCGGCACGTCCCCTCTACACGGTCGAGCAGCGCCGGCGCCGCGATGCCTCTCGCTGGACTCTGGTTCAGGGCATCCTGGCGCCGCTTCAATTCGCCGTCCTGCTGGTGAGCCTCGCGCTCGTAGGGCGCTACCTCGCGACCGGCGCAGGTCTTTGGGCCGCCACCGCATCGGTCCTGGCCAAGACCGCGACCCTCTACGCCATCATGATCACGGGCTCGATCTGGGAGAAGGCCGTGTTCGGCCGCTATCTCTTCGCCCCGGCCTTCTTCTGGGAGGACGTGGTCAGCATGTTGGTGCTGGCGCTGCACACCGCGTCCGTGGCGATGCTGCTGGCGCATCTCGGCAGCCCCGGAGCCCGTTTCGCCGTGGCGCTGGCCGGTTACGCCGCCTACGCGGTCAATGCCGCGCAATTTCTCCTGAAGCTTCGCGCCGCGCGGCTCGAGGCGGATCGCCCTGAAGCCGCCGCCCACACGGCTCCTGCGGGGGGCTTCGCCTGATGAACGCTCTCGCGCCCTCGACCCGCGGCTGCTCCGACGCCCCGGTGCTGCGCGAGCGCGGCCAGCGCGAGGTCTTCTGCGGTCTCACCGGCATCGTGTGGCTGCATCGCAAGATCGAGGACGCCTTCTTCCTCGTCGTCGGCTCGCGCACCTGCGCCCATCTCATGCAATCCGCCGCCGGCGTCATGATCTTCGCCGAGCCGCGCTTCGCCACGGCCATTCTCGAGGAGCGCGACCTCGCCGGCCTGGCGGATGCCAACGAAGAACTCGACCGTGTCGTGGCCCGGCTCCTCGAGCGGCGGCCTGACATCAAGCTTCTGTTCCTCGTCGGCTCCTGCCCGTCCGAGGTCATCAAGCTCGACCTGTCGCGCGCGGCGCTGCGTCTCAACCGCGCGTTCGGCACCGATCTTCGGGTGCTGAATTACTCGGGCTCGGGGATCGAGACGACCTTCACCGAAGGCGAGGACGCCTGCCTCGCCGCGCTTGTGCCCGAGATGCCGGAGGCCTCCACTCAGGCCGGCAAGACCCTGCTCGTCGTCGGCACGCTGGCCGACGTGGTCGAGGATCAGTTCCGCCGCCTGTTCGACGCCATGGGCATCGCCGAGGTCGCCTTTCTGCCGCCTCGCCGTGCCGGCGCTCTGCCGGCCGTCGGCCCGGAGACCGTTGTCCTTCTGGCCCAGCCCTTCCTGGCCGAGACCGGCCGGGCCTTGGAGGAGCGAGGCGCCAAGCGCATCGGTGCTCCGATGCCGCTCGGGGCCGAAGGCACGTTCCTCTGGCTCGCCGCAGCCGCGGCGGAGTTCGGCATCGATCCGGCCGTCCTCGATGCCGTGACGAGGGCACCGCGCGAGCGTGCCGCGACAGCGCTCGCACCCTATCGCGAGCAGCTCGCCGGTCGGTCGATCTTCTTCTTCCCCGACTCGCAGCTCGAGATTCCGCTGGCGCGAATGCTGGCGCGGGAACTCGGACTGAAGCCGCTCGAGGTCGGCACGCCCTTCCTGCATCGGCAGCATCTCGCCGAGGATCTGGCACTGCTGCCCGCGGGCACCATGCTCAGCGAGGGCCAGGACGTCGATCGGCAGCTCGACCGGTGCCGGGCGCTTGCGCCCGACCTCGTGGTCTGCGGCCTTGGTCTGGCCAATCCGCTCGAGGCCGAGGGTTTCGCCACCAAATGGTCGATCGAGCTGCTGTTCACCCCCATCCAGGGCTTCGAGCAAGCGGGTGATCTCGCCGCACTCTTCGCCCGGCCGCTTCAGCGGCGCCTGGCCCTGAAGGTGTAGCGCCATGCAGCTCTCCGTCTGGACCTACGAAGGACCGCCCCATGTCGGGGCCATGCGGATCGCGACAGCCATGTCGGGTGTGCATTTCGTCCTGCACGCCCCCCAGGGCGACACTTACGCGGACCTGCTCTTCACGATGATCGAGCGCCGCGACCGGCGTCCGCCGGTCACCTACACGACCTTCCAGGCGCGCGATCTCGGGGCCGACACGGCCGAACTGTTCCAGACGACGCTGCGCGACGCCTATGCGCGCTTCGCGCCACAGGCCATTCTCGTCGGCTCGTCCTGCACCGCCGAACTGATCCAGGACGATCCGGGCGGCCTCGCCCGCGCCCTCGACCTGCCGGTGCCGGTCATCCCGCTCGAACTCCATTCGTATCAGCGCAAGGAGAACTGGGGCGCCGCCGAGACCTTCTATGCCCTGGTGCGGACCCTGGCCGGCAAGTCGGACGTGCCCCGGACCGATACGCGGCCCAGCTGCAACATCCTGGGCCCGACGGCCCTCGGCTTCCGCCATCGCGACGACGTCGTCGAGGTGACGCGGCTTCTGGAAAGCCTCGGCATCGCTCTCAATCTCGTAGCGCCGCTCGGCGCTTCGCCGACCGATCTGGCGCGGATCGGCGACGCCGATTTCAATGTCGTGCTCTACCCCGAGATCGCCGGCACGGCGGCGCGTTGGCTGAAGAAGACCTTCGGTCAGCCGCTCGTCGAGACCGTGCCGATCGGTGTCGGGGCGACCCGGCGCTTCGTCGCCGAAGTGGCGGCGCTGGCCGGTGTCGATCCCGCTCCGGTTCTGGCAGGCGCCGAGTCCCGCCTGCCGTGGTTCTCGCGCTCGGTCGATTCCAACTATCTCACGGGCAAGCGCGTCTTCGTCTTCGGCGACGCCACCCATGCGATCGCGGCGGCCCGGGTGGCGCGCGACGAATTCGGCTTCGCGGTCGTGGGGCTCGGCTCCTATTCCAGGGAGCAGGCCCGCGACGTCCGCGCTGCCGCGGCCGAATTCGGCCTCGACGCCCTCATCTCCGACGATTCCCTCGAGGTCGAGGCCGCCATCGTGGCGGCGCAGCCGGAGCTGCTGCTCGGCACCCAGATGGAGCGCCATGTCGCGAAGCGCCTGCGCATCGCCTGCGCGGTCATCTCGGCACCCGTCCACGTCCAGGACTTCCCGGCCCGCTACTCGCCGCAGATGGGGTTCGAGGGCGCCAACGTGCTCTGGGATTCCTGGGTCCATCCGCTGATGATGGGCCTCGAAGAGCATCTTCTCGGCATGTTCCGCGGAGACCGCGAATTCCACGACGATGCGGCGGCGTCGCATCTGGGATCGGCCGGCGGCCGCGTCGATGCACCCTCGCCGCCGGCCCCTCTCCAACCGGCCGAGGCCAGTAGCCCCAGCCCGCTGGAGCAGGCCACCGCCTCCTCCCTCCTGTGGACCTTCGACGCCGAACGCGAGCTGAAGAAGATTCCCTTCTTCGTGCGCGGCAAGGCGCGACGCAACACCGAAGCCTTCGCCGAACTCGGCGGCCTCGCCGAGATCACCGTGGAGACGCTCTATGATGCCAAAGCGCATTTCGGAGGCCGCTGAGATGGTCCCCGTCCGCGTCGTCATGGTCACGCTGAACAGCCACGTCGCGGTCGCGGTCGCGGCGGCGGAGCGGCGGCTGCAGGCCGAGATCCCCGGCCTCACGATCGCGCTTCACGCCTCGACGGACTGGGAAAACGACCCCGCCGCACTGGCTCGCTGCCACGCCGATATCGCGACCGGCGACATCGTGCTGGTCAACATGATGTTCATGGAAAACCAGGTCCAGGCCGTCATGCCGGCCCTGGCGGAACGGCGGCCGCATTGCGACGCCATGCTCTGCTTCATGTCGGCCGGCGAGGTCGTACGACTGACCCGTGTCGGCAAGTTCGCCATGGACGGGTCGAACGGCGGCGGCATGATGTCGTTCCTGAAACGCCTTCGCGGCAAGCCGGGCGGGACTGGCCCCAAGCACGGCGCGGATTCCGGCGACAAGCAGATGGCGATGCTGCGCCGCCTGCCGAAGATCCTGCGTTTCATCCCCGGCACCGCCCAGGATGTGCGCTCCTATTTCCTCGCGATGCAGTTCTGGCTGTCCGGATCGGAAGAGAATTTCGCCGGCCTCGTGCGGCTCCTGGTCGGGCGCTATTCGGCGGGTCCCCGCGCGGCTCTGACGGGCCGCATCGCCGCCCCTGCCCCGATCAGCTATCCGGAGATCGGCCTCTATCACCCGCGCCTGCCGGCCCGCATCGCGACGGCGCTCGCCGACCTGCCCGACACGTCCCTGCCCGGCGCCGGCACGGTGGGCCTCCTGGTGCTGCGCGCCTACATCCTGTCCGGCGACACCGGCCATTACGACGGCGTCATCGCGGCGCTGGAAGCCCGCGGATTGCGGGTCATCCCGGCCTTCGCCAGCGGCCTCGACAACCGCGGCGCCGTCCAACGCTACTTCCTCCAGGACGGACGGCCCGCCATCGACGCGCTCGTCAGCCTCACCGGTTTCTCGCTCGTCGGCGGACCGGCCTACAACGACGCCGCCGCCGCCGAAGCCATGCTGGCCGAACTCGACGTTCCCTGCATCCAGGCCCAGGCGGTCGAGTTCCAGACCGTGGAAGACTGGCGCTCTTCGGATACCGGCCTGTCGCCGGTCGAGGCCACCATGATGGTGGCGATCCCCGAAATCGACGGCTCGATCGCTCCGATGGTCTTCGGCGGCCGCTCGCGCACTGTCGGCGAGGGCGGCCACCGCCCGATGCGCCCCGATGTCGAGCGCTGCAACATGCTGGCGCGCCGCGTCGCCCGCCATGTCGCCCTGCGCCGCTCGACCCTGGCGGAGCGGCGCATCGCCATCGTGCTGTTCAACTTCCCGCCCAACGCCGGCGCGGCCGGCACGGCAGCCTTCCTCTCGGTCTTCCGCTCGTTGCTCAACACGATGCGCGCCATGAAGAGCGAAGGCTACACGCTGGACGTGCCCGACAGCGTCGACGCGTTGCGCGCCCGCGTGCTCGAAGGCAATGCGGCCCGTTACGGCATGCCGGGCAATGTCGAGTTCCGGGTCGGCGCCGAGGACCATGTCGCTCGCGAGACGCATCTCGCCGAGATCGAAGCCCAGTGGGGGCCAGCACCGGGCCGCGCCCAGGCGGATGGCCGCGACATTTTCGTGCTCGGCGCGACCTTCGGCAATGTCTTCGTCGGTCTGCAACCCGCCTTCGGCTACGAGGGCGACCCGATGCGGCTGCTCTTCGAACGTGGCTTCGCCCCAACCCACGCCTTTTCGGCCTTTTACCGCTACCTCCGCGAGGATTTCTCCGCCCATGCGGTGCTGCATTTCGGCACCCACGGCGCCTTGGAGTTCATGCCCGGCAAGCAGGTGGGCCTCTCCGACGCCTGTTGGCCGGACCGGCTCATCGGCGACCTGCCGAACCTCTATCTCTACGCCTCCAACAATCCGTCGGAGGGCGCCATCGCCCGCCGCCGGTCCTCGGCCACGCTCATCAGCTACATGACGCCGCCGATCGCGACCTCCGGCCTCTATCGTGGCCTCCTCGACCTGAAGAGCCTGATCGAACGCTGGCGCGGCCTATCGGGCGACGCCACGGGCGAGCGCGCCGAACTGGCGCCCGCCATCCAGGCCGCCGCACTGGCGCTCGACCTCGCTCCCGAGGTCCCGGTCTGGAGCGATCGTTCGGTGCCCGAGGTCGAGGCGCTGCGTCAGGCCGTCGAGGAGTTGGAGCTGACGCTGATCCCGCACGGGCTCCATGCCGTCGGCGAGCCGCCCTCGGCCGAGGCCCGCGTCGATCTCCTCTCCACCATGGCGGAGATGATGGCCGGCAGCGAAACTCCGGACCGCGCCGCCATCGAGGCCATCGTGGCCTCCGCGGTCCTGCCGCCCGTCGACGCTCCCGACAATCTCCGCGAATTGGCGCGTATCGACGCCCTGCTGCGGGTGGACCACGAGATGCCGGCACTGATGCGGGCGCTCGGCGGCCGTTTCATCCGCCCGGCGCCGGGTGGCGACCTGATCCGCAATTCCGCAGTGCTGCCGACCGGCCGCAACCTGCACGGCTTCGATCCTTTCCGCATCCCTTCCGCCTTCGCGGTCAGCGAGGGAACGCGTCAGGCCGACCTCGTGCTGGCGCGCTACGTGGCGGAAAGCTCCCTCCTCCCCGAGACCGTGGCGCTGGTGCTCTGGGGCACCGACAACCTGAAAAGCGAGGGCGGTCCCATCGCCCAGGCGCTGGCCCTTCTCGGCGCGCGGCCCCGTTTCGACAGCTACGGCCGGCTCTGCGGCGCCGAACTGATCCCGCTCGACGCTCTGGCGCGGCCTCGCATCGACGTGTTGCTGACTCTGTCGGGCATCTTCCGCGACCTGCTGCCGCTGCAGACGGCGCTTCTCGCCGAGGCGGCTTGGCTGGCCGCCACAGCCGAGGAGCCCGAGGCTCTGAACTTCGTCCGCAAACACGCCCTGCGCTACAAGGAGACGTGCGGTTGCGACATGGAGACGGCGTCGTTGCGTGTCTTCTCCAACGCCGACGGCACTTATGGCGCCAATGTCAACCAGTTGATCGATACGGGCGTGTGGCAGGCCGAGGGCGAACTCGGCGCCGCCTTCTCCAACCGCAAGAGCTTCGCCTATGACCGCAAGGGCCGCGCGACCCGCCAGTCGGAACTGATGCAGGCCGCGCTGGCCGATGTGGACCTCGCCTATCAGAACCTCGAATCGGTCGAACTCGGCGTCACCACCATCGATCATTACTTCGACTCGCTCGGTGGCGTATCGCGTGCCGCGGCCTCGGCTCGCGGTGGCAAGCCGGTGCCGGTCTACATCGCCGACTCGACACGCGGGGCGGCCAAGATCCGCTCGCTGACCGAACAGGTCGCGCTCGAGACCCGCAGCCGCTCGCTGAACCCGAAATGGTACGAGGCCATGCTGGAGCACGGCTCCGAAGGCGTTCGCCAGATCGAGAGCCAGGTCACCAACACCATGGGCTGGTCGGCCACGACCGGCCAGGTCGACCCCTGGGTCTATCGCCGCCTGGCCGAGACCTTCGTGCTCGACGGCGCCATGCGGGAACGGCTGGCCAGCCTCAACCCCGTCGCCTCCGCCCGCGTTGCCAATCGGCTGATCGAGGCGCAGGAGCGAAACTACTGGACGCCGACCGAAGCCGAGCTCGAAGCTTTGCGGGCCGCCGGCGACGAACTCGAGGATCGGCTGGAGGGCATTGTGCCCTCCGCTGCCGTCAACATGGGAGTCGCCGCATGACCGCTCACGACAGGGCGGCGCTGGCCGCCGCGGCAGGCTCTCCTCTGGGGGCCTCCCCCTTGGCGGATCAGCCCGCCCGCCTCGACATCACCGCCCGGGCGGGTGTGAGCGCCCCCGCCATCCGCCGCGCCCCACCGAGCCGCCGGCCGGACGGCGACGGCAGCGTCCAGGTGCGGATGGACGCGAAGATCGAGGGCGCCAAGGTCTTCGCCGTCTACGGCAAGGGCGGTATCGGCAAGTCGACGACCTCCTCGAACCTGTCGGTGGCCTTCTCCAAACTCGGCAAGCGGGTGCTGCAGATCGGCTGCGATCCCAAGCACGATTCGACCTTCACGCTGACCAAGAGCCTGATCCCGACCGTCATCGACGTGCTGGAGTCGGTCGAGTTCCACGCCGAGGAATTGCGGCCCGAGGACTTCGTCGTCGAGGGCTACAACGGCGTCATGTGCGTCGAGGCGGGCGGCCCTCCGGCGGGCACCGGCTGCGGCGGCTACGTGGTGGGCCAGACCGTGAAGCTCCTGAAGGAGCATCACCTGCTCGAGGACACCGACGTCGTCATCTTCGACGTGCTGGGCGACGTGGTCTGCGGCGGCTTCGCGGCCCCGTTGCAGCATGCCGAGCGCGCCGTCGTGGTGACGGCCAACGACTTCGATTCGATCTTCGCCATGAACCGCATCGTGGCGGCCATCCAGGCCAAGTCGAAGAACTACGACGTACGGCTCGCCGGCGTCATCGCCAACCGCTCGGCCGGTACCGACGAGATCGACCGTTTCAACGAGGCCACGGGCCTGCGCCGGCTGGCTCATTTCCCCGACCTCGACGTCATCCGCCGCTCGCGCCTGAAGAAGGCGACGCTGTTCGAAATGCCGGACTCGCCCGAACTCGATGCCGTGAAGGCCGAATACATGCGCCTCGCCGCGACGCTCTGGGCCGGCACCGTGCCCTGCGACGGCAAGGCCATGCGCGACCGCGACATCTTCGATTTCCTGGGTTTCGAGTGATGAGCACCCTGATGGCTCGGAGCTACGAGGCGCGCAGGTCGCAGATCGAGACCTATTTCGACCGCACCGCGGCCGAGACCTGGCGCCGCCTGACCTCCGACGCGCCCGTGTCGGGGATCCGCGCCACGGTCAGGGCCGGACGCGACCGGATGCGGGCCGCTCTGCTGGCGCGTCTTCCCGCCGATCTCACCGGCCGACGCCTTTACGATGCCGGCTGCGGCACCGGCGCCCTCGCGATCGAGGCGGCAAGGCGCGGGGCCGAGGTCGTGGCGGTCGACATCTCGCCGACATTGGTGGGCTTCGCCCGCGAGCGCGTGCCGAAGGATCTCAGCGGCAGCATCGATTTCCGCTCCGGCGACATGCTGGGCGCCTACGGCCGTTTCGACCATGTCGTCGCGATGGATTCGCTGATCCACTACGACCTTGCCGACATGGTCCGCATGGCGGCACGGCTGGCCGCCATGGCCGAGGAGAGCCTGCTCTTCACCTTCGCGCCGCGCACCCCCGCGCTGGCCGCCATGCATGCCGTGGGCCGGCTGTTCCCGCGACGTGATCGCTCGCCGTCCCTGGTGCCGGTCGAGGAAAGAGCCTTGCGCCGCCGCCTCGACGCCGCGCCCGATCTCGTCGCCTGGCGGGCCGGCTGGAGCGAACGCGTCGCCAGCGGCTTCTACACGAGCCAGGCCGTCGAGCTCGCGCGCCGATGAGGATCTCGCCCCTCGCCACCCTGGCTCGCCTCGCGGCGACGGCCCTGCCCTTCGCGGATGTCGGCACGCCGGAACTTCCGCTCGGCCGGCTGCTGCGGCTGTCGCTGTTCCAGGTCTCGGTGGGTATGGCGATCGTCCTGATCCACGGCACGGTGAACCGCGTCATGGTGGTGGAATTGGGGTTGCCGACATCTCTCGTAACCCTGCTGATCGCCCTGCCGCTCTGCTTCGCTCCGCTGCGCGCGCTGATCGGCTTCCGCTCCGACAATTATCGCTCCTCCATCGGCTGGCGTCGCATCCCCTACATCTGGCTCGGCACGCTCCTGCAGTTCGGCGGGCTGGCGCTGATGCCCTTCGGCATCCTCGTGCTGAGCGACGGGATGCCGGGCACCGCCACGGCCGGCAAGATCGGCCTTGGTCTGTCCTTCCTTCTGGTTGGAGCCGGGCTCCATACGGTGCAGACCGCGGGCCTCGCCCTCGCCACCGATCTAGCCCCTCCCGAAACCCGGCCCCGCGTCGTGGCCCTGCTCTACGCCATGCTGCTGGTCGGCACGGTGGCCAGCGCGCTGCTCTTCGGCTGGCTGCTCCGCGATTTCACGGCGACGCGGCTCATCCGCTGCATCCATGGGGCCGCGGTGGCGACCTTCCTGCTGAACATCATCGGGGTGTGGCACCAGGAGCGCCGCACAGCGCTGAAGCCGAGCGATATCGCGCCTGCCCCGAGCCTCCGCGCCGCTTGGCGCGGCCTCGATGCCCGGCGCCGCCCGGCACGGCTGCTGACCGCTTTGGCGTTCGGCACCGCGGCTTTCGGCATGCAGGACATCCTGCTCGAACCCTACGGCGGTCAGGTCTTCGGCCTGTCGGTCTCCGGAACGACTTTCCTCACCGCCGTCATGGCCTTCGGTACGCTCGGCGGGTTCGTTCTGGCGGCCCGCCTGCTCGGGCGCGGCATCGACGCCCATCTCATCGCCGCACTGGGGCTCTTCTCCGGCATCCCGGCGGCAGCCGCCATCGTCTTCGCGGGCCCTCTCGAAAGCCCCGCGCTGTTCGATGCGGGAACCTTGGGCGTCGGATTCGCAGGCGGGCTCTTCGCCGTCGGCACGCTGACCGCCGCGATGGCGCTCGGTGGCGACCTTCGCAACGGATTGGCTCTCGGCCTCTGGGGCGCAGTCCAGGCCACGGCCGGCGGCACCGCGATCGCGGCCGGCGGCGCCCTGCGCGACGCCATGGGTCACTGGGCCGCCTCGGGCGCCTTCGGCTCGGCACTGGGCGAGGCTTCGGCCGGCTATGGGCTCGTCTACCACGTCGAAATCGCTCTGTTGTTCGCCGGTTTGGCGGTCATCGGTCCGCTGGTCCGCTTTCCTCCCGCCACCCGCCGTGCGGGTCGCGATACTTCTCTCATCCAGAAGCCTGTCTGAAGTCCGCGGAGATCCGAACCCATGGTGCCGCACATCTCATTCACTCAGCAGTTCGATATTCCGGAATTGCTGGTCATTCTCTTCGCGCTGTTCTTTCTGGGGCTGGTCTATCACCTGCGTCAGGAGGACAAGCGCGAGGGCTATCCGCTCGAGACAGACCCGATGGACCGATCCCGTCCGCGCGTCGCCGTGGTGGGTTTCCCTCCTATGCCGAAGCCCAAGGTCTTCCTGCGCAAGTTCGGCGAACCCGTTTACGCTCCTGGCCCGCGGCTCGAGCGCGACCTGACCGGCATCTCCCAGCGCCTCAGCGACTTCCCGGGATCGCCCATCGTGCCCACCGGAGATCCGCTGGTCGACGGCATCGGGCCGGCCTCCTACGTGCTGAAGGAAGAGGTGCCCGACCTGAC
>JAYVMK010000015.1:0-21806 GCA_043758995.1 Lichenibacterium sp.
CGGCGCCCGAGGTGCGCGATCCGGCCCTGATCGAAAAGCTGAGGATCGTTGCGGGTCGCGTCCTAGGGTGAGGCGCCCATCTCGGCAGCACCGGCACGAGAGCCGACGTTCGCACCGCACCCCGAAGCGCTTCACCGTCGGCGCGTGGACGCCTCGCTTTCAGCGCTGTAAAGCCGGGCCTTTCCCGCAGTCCGCACCGAGACCTTCATGTCCAGCGATCTCCGCGATTCCATCCGCTCCATTCCGGACTACCCGAAGCCGGGAATCATCTTCCGGGACATCACGACATTGCTCGGCGACGCGCGTGCCTTTCGTCGCGCCATCGACGAACTGGTCCAGCCCTGGGCCGGCACCAAGATCGACAAAGTGGCGGGGATCGAAGCGCGCGGCTTCATTCTGGGCGGGGCAGTGGCACATCAGCTCTCCGCCGGCTTCGTGCCGATCCGCAAGAAGGGCAAACTCCCTCGCACCACCGTGTCGATCGCCTATTCGCTCGAATACGGCCTCGACGAGATGGAGATCCACGACGACGCCGTGGCGCCGGGCGAGCGCGTGATCCTGGTCGACGACCTCATCGCCACAGGAGGCACCGCCACCGCGGCCGTCAACCTGCTGCAGAGAATCGGTGTCGGCGTCGAGGCCGCCTGTTTCGTCATCGATCTGCCGGACCTCGGCGGAGCGCAGAAGATCCGCGACCTCGGCGTGCCGGTGCGGACGCTGATGGAGTTCGCGGGCCACTGACGATGTTCGCCTGGCGACGCTTCGATGCGCTGACGCCGCGCGAGTTGCATGATCTGCTGAAGCTCCGCGCCGATGTCTTCGTAGTCGAGCAGACCTGCGTGTTTTCCGAGATCGATGGTCGCGACCCGGAGGCTCTGCATCTCCTCTTGCGCCCGGACGGCGCAGAGGCTCTCGCCGGAACGTTACGGCTGTTCGGGCCGGAGCGGGAGGGCGATCCCGCCGTGATCGGTCGCGTGGCGACGGCATCCTTCGCCCGCGGCACCGGGCTCGGGCGGGCCCTTATGGCCGAAGGCATCGCGGAAGCCCGACGGCGTTTCGGGCCGGTGCCGATCCGCATCGGGGCGCAGTCGCGGCTCGAGCGGTTCTACGATAGCGTCGGTTTCAAGCGGATCGGTGAAGATTACACCGAGGACGACATCGCGCATTGCGCAATGGTGTTATCGCCGACGTGAAGCCACGAACCCGCTGAAGGTCACGCTGGCGAAGCCCCGCGGCACTCCCAAAACACGGATCCGTCGAACTCGCAGACGGTGTGGCCGTCCTGGTTGGTGCCGGTATTGTGGTGCAGCACGAGGCCCCACCCGGCCGTCGAAGACGCACGTTTGCCGGTCAGAGTCGACGAGTAGCTGATCGTGTCTCCGGCGTGGACGGGCCGACGCCACTTCAGGCTGCGGAATCCTGGCGAGGGTCCCGGCCGAGACGGCGTCTCGCCGCGTTCGGTCATGGCCGCCATGGCGGCCTGACGCGCCGTGACGTAGAGCTTCATCCACACCGCCACCGTGTGCCAGCCCGAAGCCGAGAGCCGGCCGAAATGGCTCTTCGCCGCCTCGGCGTCGTCGAGGTGGAACGGTTGAGGGTCGTACCGCCGTGCGAAGCCGATAATCTCGTCGGCCGTGAACGTATGGCTTCCGAGGTCGAGCCTCGTGCCGATCAGGAGATCCTCGAAGAAGTCGCTCACGTCCCGGCCTCCTCAGAGCCTTCTGCCGCTTCGTCCCGCAGCGACGCGGGACGCCGGGCCACCATGATGGCGTTCTCCTGCGTCATGACGCAGGTCCCTGTCTGATTGAAGATGGTGATTGCGACCGTGACGAGACCCATCTCGGGCCGCGATGCGGAAAGGCGCGCGGCCGTGACCCTCGCGGTGAACCTCAGTCGATCGCCCGGCCGGACGGGATGGGACCACGTCACGAAGTCGACTCCCGGCGCCCCGAGACTGGCTGTGTGCCGCACCACGGCGTCGAAGAGCATCCGCATCCCGAGCGCCGCGACATGAAAACCGGAGACCGGTTCCGGACCGCTCCCGCGATCTTCCGGGCCCGCCGCTCCAGGGCCGAATCGCTCGGCGAAGAAGGCCGCCTCTTCGTGGTCGAGCACCATCTCCGCCTCGGGAAGAGCGGTGCCGGCGACGAAATCTTCGAAGAACAGATCCGGCATGTAGGATCGGTCGCATGGCAGGTGCCACGAGGCAAGCCGACCGGGCCGGTCCGAAATGTCACGGCGGTGTCGCGGCCGCCTCACGGTGGCTCGCAGCAAGCCCGCCGCGCAAGACGTCCTCCCGCGCCTCCGGCGAGGCGAGACGGACCGCATAGGCCATTGCCTCCGAGAGGCTCGGCACGGCGTCGCGCTCGCCTGCGGCGTCACTCCCCTGCGGCTCGGCGGCAGTCTCCTCGCGCGCTTCGGGGGCCCGGCGCCACCACGCGCCGACCAGGAGCGGCACGTCAGGCTTGCGTCGACGCAGGCGGCGAAGAGCGAAGCGCAGGTAGGCGGCGCTCGACCCATCGAGGCAGGACAGGATCACCAACCGAGCATCGTCGATGGCCAAGGCGTGGATCTTCGTCTTGCCCAGCATGTCATGGGGCGCCGCCACCGCGCCGAAGCCCTGCTTGACGAGGCACTGCACCAGGGCGGCAGCAACGGCGTCATCGAGGGGGCCGCGGCCGCCGAGGCAGAGCACGGCGCCCGGCCGCGTCCACTCGGCCGGCCGAGAGGCGGGATCGACGGCGAGAAGCTTGGTCCCGTCCAATGTCGGCGCGTCTTCGTGATCCGACAGGTTCTCGATCACCTCGGTCGCAGACGCCGCGATGCGGGTCTGCCGCTCGACATCGAGCCGCCCCTGCGCGACGTCGTCCTGCGCCAGCAGCAAACCCGGCAGCAGAACCTTGTCGTAATAGTCGTCGAGCGTCATGTCCTTGAGCAGTCGCTCGGCCTTGTCGGACGCTTCGACGGGATCGTCGGCCAGCATGCGCTGGTAGAAAATCTCCTCCGGCGCCAGCGCGGGCCTGTCGCCCAGCATTACGACGAGAAAACCGAGCGGCTCGACGTGGCGGCCCAGAACCACGAGGCACACGGTCATTGGGGTCGACAGGACCAGGCCGACGGGGCCCCACAGCACTGTCCAGAAGGTCGCCGCCACGACGACGGCCAGGGGCGAGAGGCCCGTATTATGGCCGTAGAGATAAGGCTCGATGGCCTGTCCCACCACGCCTTCGGTGGCGACGAAGAGTGCCGCGGTCCAGAGGGCGGTCGACCAGCCCGGTGCCACGGCCGCCGCCAAGGCCAGCGGTGCCAAGGCGGCGAGCGGCGGCCCGACATAGGGAACGAACCGCAGGCAGCCGAAGAGGATTCCCCAGAGGATGGGGCTGGGCACGCCGATGACCCAGAGTCCCAGCCCGACCAGGAGGCCGGCCCCGGTGTTGACCGCCACTTGGGTCAGCAGATAGCGGCTCAGCCGCCGGGCTGCATCGTCGATCGTGGCCGTCGAGCGATGCAGGTCACCGGCTCCGAACAGCCGGATCGCCCGGTTGCGCAGGTCCTCCCGGGCCAGGAGGATGAACACCGCATAGATCGCAACCAGGCCGGCGACGGCCAGCGGATGAAGGGCCGGCATGACATAGCGGGCCAGGATCTCGAGCGGCTTTTCCGGCGCCTGGGCGATGACGACCGGCGTGGGCGCTTGGCCCGGGCCTGCGCCGCCGGCCTGCAGAGGGGTTTGCGGTGTCTGGAGATGCTGGCCGAGGCTCGAGATGAAGTCCGAGAAGCGGGACATGCCGTCGCCCGACAGCATGCCGCGGAGGGTCTCGATCTTGTCGAGCACGGTCGTTTGATAGCGCGGCATGGCATCGAGGAGGCCGCGCAATTGGATCGCCAGCAACGCTCCAAGAGCGCAGATCAAGAGAAAGGCCAGTGCCGTCATGAGGAGGACGGGCAGCGTCCGGCCGAGATGACAGCTGCGC
Organism: Lichenibacterium sp.; assembly: GCA_043758995.1. GTDB lineage: Bacteria > Pseudomonadota > Alphaproteobacteria > Rhizobiales > Beijerinckiaceae > Lichenihabitans. Next base: position 3,975 of record JAYVMK010000015.1, read on the forward strand.
AGCAGCCTTACGCCCGGCGCCAGCACGAAGCTCAGCAGGATCGCCAGCGCGGTCGGTACGAAGATCTCGGAACCGACGTAGAGGGCCGCGATCACCAGAGCGGCGGAGAGGAGGTAACGCAGGCTGTCCCGCGGGGCCGTATCGAGCGACGGGACGATACGCGTCATGATTCCAGGGGCTCCTCGGAATGATCGAGGCCCTTGGTCCCTCGACGTCAGGCTGCGACGGGCAGCCAACGTCCGTCACGGCAAGGTGGTTCGAGATGCCGCTTCGAGCCCTACGGAAGATCGGTCAAAGTCCGCCGGCCGTCAGCCCTTTTTGGCGGGCTCGGTGGAGGCCGGTAGCGCGTTGGCGGGGGCGGTCTCGGTCACGGCGGGCAGCGGCTTGGGATTGTCCGACAGGCTGTGAAGATAATCGAGAATGTCGGCGCGCTTCTGCGGATCGCTCTCGCCCGCATAGGTCATCTTGGTGCCGGGAGCGTAGCCCTTGGGCGAGGTGATGAAGGCGTTGATGTTGTCGAGCGACCACGCGCCACCCTTGCCCTTGATGGCTTCCGAATAGGAGAAGCCCGGGATGCTGCCGACCGGCCGGTCGACCACGCCCCAAAGCGGCGGACCGATCTTGGCGCCGGCGCCCTTCTCGAAATTGTGGCAGGCCCCGCAGGCTTTGGCCAGGGACGCGCCCTTGTCGACGCTGGCCGAGGCGAGGAGCACCGGGAGGGGTTTGGCCGGCGCGGCGCTCTTGGCGTCGCCCGCGCCTGCGCTTTCGGCCGCCGCCAGGGGAAGATCATAACCGGGCTTGCCGAGCGCTGCGGGCTCGTAGAGCCATCCCGCCACCAAACCCAGCGCCATCGTGGCCAAAAGGGTACCGAGCACGCCGCCGGCGACTTTGTTGACCTCGAACGAATCCATGGCCCCGGCAACTCCCCGATGTCTCTGGTGATGCCGCCTCAAGCCGGCTCCCCTTGACCCTCATTAGTCACTTTGCCCAAAGCTTGGCAACACGTATAAGCGCGGCCCCGTGCGCCGTCCGACCTCGCCTCCGGCCGAGGCTTCACAGCATCGCGAGGCTCTTCGGCCCATGAACCCCATCGTATTGATCCCCGCCCGGATGGCGGCGACCCGCCTGCCCGGCAAGCCGCTGCTGGAGATCGGCGGCGTTCCGATGATCGTCCAGGTCTGGCGTCGTGCCTGCGAGGCCGGGGTGGGCCCCGTCGTGGTGGCGACCGACGACCCGCGCATCGCAGCCGCCGTCGCGGCGGTGGGCGGCAGCGCCGTCCTCACCCGGGAGGATCATCCCTCGGGCACCGATCGGATCCACGAAGCGCTGGAAACCATCGACCCTGATGGCCGGCACGACCTGGTGGTGAACCTGCAGGGCGACCTTCCGACCCTCGACCCGGCCATCGTCGCTGCCGCCCTGGTGCCGCTGGCCGATCCCGACGTGGCGCTCTCGACCCTGGCGGCCGTGATCCACCGCGACGAGGAACGGAACGACCCCAGCATCGTCAAGCTCGTCGGGACGGACGTCGCGCCGGGCCGTCTGCGGGCGCTCTACTTCACGCGTGCGACCGCGCCCTGGGGCGACGGGCCGCTGTATCACCACATCGGCCTTTACGGCTTCCGCCGCGCGGCACTGCGCCGCTTCGTGGCGCTGCCGCCTTCGCCGCTCGAGCGGCGCGAGAAGCTCGAACAGCTTCGGGCGCTCGAAGCCGGCATGCGGATCGACGCCGTGGTGGTGGACACGGTGCCTCTGGGGGTGGACAACCCGGCCGAACTGGCCCGCGCCCGCGCCCATTTCGCGCCCCCTTCGGAGACCCCATGAACCACGTCATCGCCTATCAGGGGGAACCAGGCGCCTTCTCGCACCAGTCCTGCCAGGCCGTCTATCCGGACTGGGAGCCCCTGCCCTGCCCGACCTTCGAGGACGCGTTCGCGGCCGTCAGCGAGGAGCGAGCCGGGCTGGCGATGATCCCGATCGAGAATTCCATCGCGGGCCGCGTCGCCGACATCCACGCCCTGATGCCAAGCTCCGGGCTTCATATCGTCGGAGAGTTCTTCCTGCCCGTGCATTTTCAGCTCATGGGCGTGCCGGGCGCGACCATCGACGGGTTGCGCAGCGTGCACAGCCACGTCCATGCGCTCGGCCAATGCCGCAAGCTCATTCGAAAGCTCGGGCTCAAGGCCGTGGTGGCCGGCGATACGGCGGGTTCGGCGCGCGAGATCGCGGCCTGGGCGGATCCGAGCCGCGCCTCGCTGGCTCCCCGGCTCGCTGCCGGCATCTACGGGCTCGACATTATGGCCGAGAATGTCGAGGACGAGGCGCACAACACGACGCGCTTCGTGGTCCTCTCCAAGGAGGCCGGAGATGCGCCGGCGGGCGATGGCCTCGTGGTCACGACTTTTGTGTTCCGGGTGCGCAATCTTCCGGCGGCGCTCTACAAGGCGCTGGGCGGCTTCGCCACCAACGGCGTGAACATGACCAAGCTCGAATCCTACATGGTCGAGGGCGAGTTTACGGCGACGCAGTTCCTGGCCGACGTCGAGGGCCACCCCGACGATGCTGCGGTGCGCCGCGCCCTTGACGAACTGCAATTCTTCTCGCGCGAGTTCCGCATCCTCGGGACCTACCCGGCGCATCCCTTCCGAACGGACAGCGTCCACGCCGAGCGGGACTGAGACACCCGCTCCGCCCTTCTTGCGGTGAGAGGGCGGTGACGAACCGGTGAGAGGATTCCATGGCCGATACGATCGTCTCCCGCATCGCCGCCGAACTCGGCGTCCGCGAGGCCCAGGTGGCCGCCGCCGTGGCGCTGCTCGACGGGGGCGCCACGGTCCCGTTCGTCGCGCGCTACCGCAAGGAGGCCACGGGCTCGCTCGACGACGCGCAACTCCGTCAGTTGAAGGAGCGGCTCGGCGCCCTGCGCGACCTCGAGGAGCGGCGCGCCGCGGTGCTGAAATCCATTCGAGACCAGGGCAAGCTCGACCCGAAGCTCGAAGCGGCCCTGCTTGCGGCTGAAACTCGCGCGCGGCTCGATGACATCTATCTTCCGTTCCGTCCGAAGCGCCGCACCAAGGCCGAGATCGCCCGCGAGGCCGGTCTGGCCCCGCTGGCCGATCTCCTGCTGAGCAAGCCCGATGCGTTGCCCGAGGCGCTGGCGGACCGCTTCACCGACGCGACCCGGGGCGTGACCGATGGTGCGGCGGCCCTCGAGGGCGCGCGTGCCATCCTGGTCGAACGCTTCGGAGAGGATGCCGATCTCGTCGGCTCCCTGCGCGAAGCGGTTTGGACGCGCGGCCGCATGGTGGCCAAAGTCAAGAAAGGTCAGGCGGAAGCCGGGGCGAAATTCAGCGATTACTTCGACTTCGCCGAGGCCCCCGCCAAGCTGCCATCGCACCGCGTGCTTGCGCTGTTCCGCGGCGAACGCGACGGGGTGCTCGATCTCGATATCCGTTCCGAACCGGAGCCGGAGGGTCGCGACGCCCCGGCGGCGCCGGAACTCGCCATCGGGCAGCGCTTCGGCGTGGCGCGCCGCGGCCGCCCCGGCGATGCCTGGATGGCCGAAACCGTGCGGCAAGCCTGGCGAAGCCGGATCCTGCCGCGGCTCGACACCGATCTGCGCACTCGCCTGCGCGAGGCCGCGGAGGCTGAAGCGGCGCGGATCTTCGCGTCGAACCTCCGTGATCTGCTGCTGGCGGCGCCGGCCGGCGCCCGCGCCACGATGGGCCTCGACCCCGGATTCCGCTCGGGCGTCAAGGTCGCGGTGGTGGATGCGACCGGCAAGGTCCTGGCGACTGCCACCATCTACCCGCACGAGCCGCAGCGCCGCTTCGACGAGGCCTTGGCGGTGCTGGGCGCACTGGCCGAAAAGCATCGCGTCGCGCTGGTCGCCATCGGCAATGGCACGGCCTCGCGGGAGACCGACCGGCTCGCCACGGAACTCCTGCGCCGTCATCCCAAGCTTGGCCTCGCCAAGGTCGTGGTGTCTGAGGCCGGCGCATCCGTCTATTCGGCCTCGGCCTATGCGTCGGAGGAACTGCCCGAACTCGACGTGACGCTGCGCGGAGCCGTGTCGATCGCCCGGCGCCTGCAGGATCCCCTGGCCGAACTCGTCAAGATCGATCCGAAGTCGATCGGCGTCGGCCAGTACCAGCACGACATCGACGAGACGCGCCTGTCGCGCGCCCTCGACGGCGTGGTCGAGGATTGCGTCAATGCCGTCGGGGTCGAGGTCAATATGGCGTCGGCGCCGTTGCTGGCGCGCGTCGCCGGGGTCGGGCCGGTGCTGGCCCGCAACATCGTGGCGCATCGCGACGCCAACGGTCCTTTCTCCTCCCGCAAGGCCCTGAAGGGGGTGGCCCGCATGGGGCCGAAGGCCTTCGAGCAATGCGCAGGCTTCCTTCGCGTCGCCGGCGGCGAGGATCCGCTCGACGCTTCGGGCGTCCATCCCGAAGCCTATCCGGTGGTTCGGCGCATCCTGGCGGCTGCCGGCACCGATGCGCGCGGGCTCATCGGCAACATCGCCGTGCTGCGGGGATTGCAGCCCAGGGCCTTCGCGGATGCGAGCTTCGGGGTGCCGACGGTCACCGACATCCTGCGGGAATTGGAAAAGCCCGGCCGAGACCCGCGCCCTGCCTTCCAGGCCGTGACCTTCAAGGATGGCGTCGAGACGATCGGCGACCTCACGCCCGGGCTCGTGCTGGAGGGAGTCGTCACCAACGTGGCGGCCTTCGGCGCCTTCGTCGACATCGGCGTCCATCAGGACGGTCTGGTCCATGTCTCGGCCATGAGCCGCAGCTTCGTGAAGGACCCGCGCAGCGTCGTGAAGCCGGGCGACGTGGTCCGGGTCAAGGTGCTGGAGGTCGACCGCGCCCGCAAGCGCATTGCGCTGACGCTGCGCCTCGACGACGAACCAGGCGCCACGACGCCGGCGCGAGCCGGTGCCCCTCCGGGAACGCCCCCGAACACGGGACGGCCGCGGCCTGAGCCCGAGGCCGCAAAGCCGATGGGAACGGGAGACAGCGCCCTCGCGGCAGCCCTGCGGCGGGCCGCCGGCAGCGGCCAGGGATCATGAGGGCTGGTTCGCCGCGCGTCGGGGCGCGAGGCGGCCGGTAAAGATCGCCTTGATCAGCTCCGCCGCCGAGGCTGCGATCCTGTCGCCAGCATAGCGGAGCAACACAGGCGCCCCAGCGTCTGCAAGGCAGACCATGAGAAAATGCGAGTCGATCATCACATCGCCGATCGCGTCGTAGCGCCGCTCATCGACAGTCATCGAGCCGGCAGGGTTGTCGCAGGCTCTTGCTGGCCAGACCGAGTCGTCGGCGCACGAGCGCGCGAGATCCATCTGACGACCAGGGAGGCTCACACAGCGACTGCGGGGGCCTGCGCAGGTTCGGTGGAGGGCTGGGCGGGAACGCCCTACTCCAGCGGCAGGATCTTCCCCGGATTCATGATGTCGAGCGGGTCGATGGCCTGTTTGACGGCGCGCATCATGGCCAACGCGGCGGGCGGGTGCTCGTGGCGAAGATACGCTGCCTTGCCCTGCCCGACACCGTGCTCGCCCGTGCAGGTGCCTTCCATGTCCAGCGCGCGATGGACGAGCCGGTCGAGGAAGGCGTCCACGCGCGCCATCTCGTCGGGATCGGTGTCGTCGAAGAGCAGGCCGAGGTGGAAGTTGCCGTCGCCCACATGGCCGACGATCGGCGCCACGAGGCCCGATTCGGCGATGTCGGCCTGGGTGGCGGCCACGCAATCCGCCAGCCGCGAAATCGGCACGCAGAGATCGGTCGAGATGATCTTGGCCCCGGGCCGCAGCGTGAAGCTCGCCCAATAGGCATCGTGCCGCGCCTGCCAGAGCCGCGACCGATCCTCGGGCTGCGTCGCCCAATCGAAAGGACCCCCGCCAAGCTCCTCCGCGATGGCCCCGAAGGCCTCCACCTGTTCGGCCACGCCGGCCGGCGTACCGGTGAATTCCACGAAGAGTGTGGGCACCTCGCGGAGGCCGAGGTGCGAATAGGCGTTGGAGGCGCGCACCTGGGCTTCGTCGAGCAACTCGATCCGCGCCACCGGAATGCCGGACTGGATGGTCAGGATCGTGGCGTCGCAGGCGGCCTGGACGGTCGGGAACGGGCAGACACCCGCCGCCGTGGCTTCTGGGATGCCGCTGAGCTTCAGCGTGATGCCGGTGACGACGCCGAGCGTGCCTTCCGAACCGACCATCAGCCGGGTCAGGTCGTAGCCGGCGGAGGATTTCCGGGCGCGGCGCGAGGTCTGCATGATCTCGCCCTGCGGCGTCACGATCTCCAGCGCCAGCACGTTGTCCTTCATGGTGCCGTAGCGCACGGCGCTGGTGCCCGAGGCCCGCGTCGCCACCATGCCGCCGAGCGAGGCATCGGCACCGGGATCGATGGGAAAGAACAGCCCGTGATCGCGCAGATGCAGGTTCAGCGCCTTCCGGGTCACCCCCGGCTCGACCACGCAGTCGAGATCCTCGGCATGGACCGCCAGGATCCGGTTCATCTTCGACGTGTCGATCGAGATGCCGCCATAGGGCGCGTTGACGTGGCCCTCGAGCGACGTGCCGGTGCCGTAGGGGATCATGGGCACGCGATGGGTGGCACACAGCTTCACCACCTCGGCGACTTCGGCGGTGGTCTCCGGGAAGACGACGCCGTCCGGCGCCTCGAGACGGATCTGCGTGCGGGTATGACCGTGCTGATCGAGAATGGAGCGATTGCGCGAGAAGCGGGTGCCGAACCGTTCCGCGAGCGCCGTCATCACCGCATCAAGCGATGCCGCCGGAGGGCGGCGGGAAGCCGCATAAGCGTCGCGCGCCGCGTCATGGATCAGCATGCCCCGTCCTCCAGATTCGATGAGGACCAGCGGCCCAGATGCACCCGTTTAGAACTCGCGCCGCAGCCGCACCAGATTGAACAGGCCAAAGGGGCGGATCCGGCGGCGCTCGACGAGCGTGATGTCCGGCATGGCGGAGATCCAATCGCCCAGCACCGAAAACGGAAACTGCGGGTGCCAGCCGAGCGACGCGGAGCGCTGGCCGAGCCAGGCCTCGACGGTCGCCACCGGCCCGCGGTCGGCGCCGAAATGATTGACGAGAACGATCTCGCCGCCGGGTCGCACCACGCGGCGCACCTCGTCCATCATGCGATGCGGTTCGGGCACCACGGTGAGCACGTAAGGCACCACGGCGGCATCGAAGGCCCGGTCCGGGAAGGCCAGGCGCGTCGCATCCATGACCAGCAGCCCGTCGACATGGGCGAGCCCCTCGCGGCGTACGCGACGCTGGGCGCCGCGCAGCATGGGCTCCGACAAGTCGATCCCGGTGACCCGCGTACGAGTGTCGAACATCGGCAGTTCGAGACCGGTGCCGACGCCGATATCGACGATCCGGCCGCCCGGTCCCGCGGCACGGCTGGCGGCCTCGGCGGCAGCCGTACGGCCGGCCCGCATCACGGCCGCGAAGGCGAGGTCGTAGACCGGTGCCCAGCGTCCGTAGGCGGCGACCACCTGCCCGGCCTCGGTGATGGCAGCCTTGCCCGCCTGAGGGCGGTCGGCAACGTCGGGCCGCGTCACGCGACGGCCCGCGACAACGGGGAGGACACGGCCAATCCGGCCGCATCCGCCATAGCGGCATCCGCCGCCGAGACCGTCGCCTTCACGACGCCGCCGCCGAGGATCCGGGCATCATCCGCCGCACTTTCGTAGAACACGCAGGCTTGGCCCGGCGATACGCCGCTCTCGGGCTGCAAAAGCTCCACTCGCGCCTCGTCGAGGCTTCCGCGCAGCAGCGCCGGCACAGGCGGACGGGTCGATCGCAGCCGGACGGCGACGGGGCGCCCATCCGCATAGGAGCCGTCGCCGATCCAGTTGACGCTTCGCAGCGCGACAGCGGCCGTACCCAGGGCCGCGCGCGGTCCCACGACAACGCGCGCATTCGCGGCATCGAGCCTCACGACGAAGAGCGGCTCGCCCTGTCCCGCGGTGGATTCGGCGAGGCCGAGGCCCTTCCGCTGGCCAACCGTATAGTTCATGACGCCGTTGTGGCGGCCGAGCACCCGGCCCCGCCCGTCGACGATATCGCCTCCCTGCCCCGCGTCGGGTCTCAGTCTGGCGATGAGGTCGGTGTAGCGCCCGGTCGGCACGAAGCAGATATCCTGACTGTCGCTCTTCTCGGCCACAGCGAGGCCGAAACCGCGCGCGAGGTCGCGCGTCTCGGCCTTGGTCAGGCCGCCCAGCGGAAAGCGCAGCAGGTCGAGTTGCTGCTGCGTCGTGGCGTAGAGGAAGTAGCTCTGGTCGCGCTCGGGCTCGCGCGCCCTGTAAAGGCACCGACCGCCGCCCTCGAGAGCACGAGACTGGACATAGTGCCCCGTCGCCATGGCGTCGGCACCGAGGTCCAGCGCGGTGTCGAGCAGGTCGGCGAATTTGACGTGCTGATTGCAGCTCACGCAGGGGATCGGCGTCTCGCCCGCCAGATAGCTGGCGGCGAAAGGCGCAATGACCTTCTCGCGAAACCGGCTTTCGTAATCGAGCACGTAATGCGGGATGCCGAGCCGAGCCGCGACGGCGCGCGCATCGTGGATGTCCCGCCCGGCGCAGCAGCTTCCCTTGCGGGCGGAGGCATCGGCGCCTTCGTCGTAAAGCTGCAACGTAATGCCGACGACATCGTAGCCTTCGTGCTTCAGCAGCGCCGCGACCACGGACGAATCGACACCGCCCGACATGGCCACGACCACGCGCGTTTCCGCGGGGCGCCGAGGCAAGTCAAGCGAGTTCAAAATACGAGTGTGATCCATCGGCAACAGGGCGCGAGACTCTCTGCGAAGTAGCGCCTGATCTAACGCCTTCGCTTCTCTTTATCCAGCCCCGCCACTGGCCACGTCTGCCCGTTTCACCCTGTCGATCTGCACCCGCGCACCGCAGTTTCCCGAGGGGAAAGTCTCACGCAAGCTCCGGACTCCGGCAATGGCACAGGTCCATTTCAGCTCGATTCATCCTCTCGAAACCAAAAACCTATTGAAATGCAGTGAGTTGAAGTGACCAAACCTTAAGCCACCGCCCCTAGCTTAGGTTCGTTCGCAAGAGTCGAGTTCGCGAGTGACACAATGGTAGACATGCATCGTCCTCGGGCGAAATACGTGATCGGGCCGGACGGAAGTCCTCTGACGGTCGCCGATCTACCCCCGCCTTCGACGAAGCGCTGGGTGATCCGTCGCAAGGCGGAGGTGGTGGCTGCGGTGCGCGGTGGGTTGCTCTCTCTCGAGGAGGCCTGCTCGCGTTACACGCTGACGGTGGACGAGTTTCTGTCCTGGCAAATGTCGATCGACCAGCATGGTCTGGCCGGTCTGCGCACGACACGGATCCAGCACTACCGTCAGTGATCTTGCGGACGGTGGGTTTGGCGCACACTGCGCCAGCCAACGCTGGCGAAACTATTGTCTTCGGACTGTCGTGCAACAAAAAGCCGCCCGAAGGCGGCTCCTTGTCTGTTGTTCCGACCCTAACGGGGCGGCAGAGGTGTCTTACTTCTTGACCGACTTGCCGTGAGCTTCGGTCGACTTCTTATGGGCGCCGGTCGACTTTTCATGGGCGTCGGTCGAATGTGCATGCGCCTTGGTGGCATGCTCCGTATGGCCGGGCTTGTCGACATGCTCGGCCGCAGTCTTGTGCGCGGCAGCGGCATGCTTGTGGGTCTCGGCGGCCTTTTCGTGATGCTCGGCAGCTTCGTGATGGGCAGCTTTTGCCATGACGTATTTCTCCTTGGACCGACGCGATAAGATCGCGCCTGCACTGAACCGCGCCAGTTGGCTTAAAGTTTCACGCGCGTGCGCGTGAAACTGCCCAAAGATAATGCGTTACCGGCGTCGTGCTGCGCCGGCGTTCGATCAAGCTTGGCGTTGGACCAGCTGCACGCGCGAGGGCGCCATCGCGGCCGACAGGCTGTCGGGGACGGCAGGCGCTTCGGCGACGGTCGGCGCGGCAGCGAGTTCGCTCAACTCCTTGCGGGTGACGGCGACCTCGGTCTCCTTCTTCTTGATGACCTGCGAGCGCAGCGCGTTCCAGTGCTGCTCCACCATGGCGGAGATCGCCTGGCTCAGGATCGCATATCCGGGGTGGTCGCTGCTGGCGGTCCACTCGACCGTGACGGTGCCCGGGTCCGTGACGTCCGCCGGAAACAGCTTCAGGGATTCCAGTTCGTCCAGGCTGTCGGCAAGGGCGCGAAGGAGCGAGGCTTCAGTCATCGGGGACTCTCCGTTACGACAGGGCGACGCACAAGGCGGCCCCACATGTCCTGTGTCCGGGGCGGCTCCATGCCGCCCGGTGCCCTGGTCACTCCGCCGTGCTCGGCGTTCCCGGGGGCAACAGGTGGAGACTCTGCCCCGCGGTGGTTGATGAAAGGTTACCGCGACGGGTCAAAAGTCCGGGTGTGATTCGAGCGGACGAACCGCTCGGATCCACGCGCTGCAGGCTCCCGGGTCGTCGCCCCGAAGCCTTGAAGCGCTCGATCCGCAGAGGTCCGCGGCAGGCCGCTTTAAGCGGCCTGTGACTTCAGGAAGCTGCGCGTGTCGAACGACGAGACGATCTTGTCGTAAAAACATTCGAGCCAGTCGCGCGCTTCCTTGGCGGCCTGCTCGGCCGCCTCGGCCCGACGTTCGGCCGACTCAGCACGCAGCCGCAGCTCCTCGAGCTTCTCCTCGTTCCCGGCCGCCCTGAGCTCCCATTCACGGGCCTGGCCGAACGCCACCGAAATGTCCTTTTCGGCGCGGTCGGCGACGCCCTTGGCGTAGTCCTCGATCTGCTGATAGCGCGACTGCATCAGGTCCATCGCCTTGCCGGCGCGGTTGAGCATATCGAGCGCGCCCTCCAGGTCCGGCTGGGACACGCGACGGGGCAGAGCGGCGCGGGGACGCTCCGCCACCGGCTGGTCCTGCGCCGCAGCCGGCTGGGTCGCCGCCTGGGCCGCCGTCAGCCGAAAGATATTGTCGAGATCCTGGGCAATGTTGCGATCGCCACGAGCGGCGAGATCCGCCGTGTCCTGGCCGCGAAAGAACGGATGATGGGGGGACATAGCGCCTCGCCGGGTGTGCGAAAGGATCGTTAACTTGCCTGCACTGTCGCGCCGCGTGGTTAACAAGCGTTTAAGCCGGCACGTCCGGTGAGCGGTTTCCGATCGTCAGCCGCCAGACGCCTGCGATCACCAGCCAGGTGAACAGCGCGGCCAGCACGGCATCGGAGAGGAAATGTCCTCCGAACGCCAAGCGCAGCAACCCGGTCGCGGCCGCATAGACCAGGGCGGCGCCGAGCGCGGCCGCCCGCCAGGGAGGCGGGACCAGGAGGGCCGGAGCGACGCTCCAGAAGGACGACGCTCCCTCGCCCGATACGAAGGAACAGTTGCGGGCGCAGTCCCCGCCTGGCCATCCGATGGCGCGGAACGAATCCGGGCCGCCGAACTGGCTCACCTGCATGGGCCGCGGCCGATGCCAGTGATCCTTCAGTACGCCGTTGACGAGAAGGCCCGGCCCGAGCGCCAGGCTCAGGACCAGCAGGAGCATCCCACGTCCCGTCGGCGCCGGCACCGGACGCCCGAAACGTCGCAGGCCGTAGAGCACGGCAGCGCCTCCGAGCAGCAGGAAGGGAACGAGGGAGAACACCTGCCGGAGACCCGACCCGAGCGGCGTGGTCCCCACGAAGTGCCCGTCGCCGGCGTAGAATGCACCCGCGGTCGCGAGATCGAGGTTCGGAACTGTCGCGAAAAGCACGACCACCGCCACCACGAGAACCAGCGCCAGGGTGACGCCGCGGTTCGACACCATGAATGGGGGCTTCGCCGGTCTGTCCTCGATCCCCATCTCTGCTCCGTTTGCGTCCCGGCGCCGCCTCCCGTAAGGCCGGCTCTCCCGGGACCTATAGCGCAAGGGGGATCGGCGCATGAACCTGAACGGCGACGAGATCGAGCGCTACGCCCGCCATATCGTCCTGCGCGAGATCGGTGGCCCAGGCCAGGCTCGCCTCAAAGGTGCCCGGGTGCTGGTCGTCGGAGCCGGCGGCCTCGGCAGCCCCGTCCTGCAATATCTCGCCGCCGCCGGCGTCGGGACGCTGGGGATCATCGATCACGACAGCGTGTCGCTCTCGAACCTGCAGCGGCAGGTGCTGTTCACCACGGACGATATCGGCCGCGACAAGGTCGAGGCCTCGGCGGAGGCGCTGACCAAGCTCAACCCGCATGTCGCGCTGGAGCGTCACCCGGAACGCATCACGGCCGACAATGCCGAACGACTCGCCGCGTCCTACGATGCCGTCGTCGACGGTTCCGACAATTGGACGACGCGCTATGCGGTGTCGGACGCCTGTTTCCGGGCGAAGCGGACGCTGATCACGGGCTCGGTCGGCACGTTCGACGGATCGGTGACCGTCTTGAAGCCGCACGAGAGGGGACCCGACGGGCGACCCAACCCGACCTACCGTTGCCTCTTTCCCGCGCCGCCGCCCGACGGCTCGGTCCCGACCTGCGCCGAGGCGGGGGTTCTGGGTGCGCTGACGGGTCTCGTCGGTTCGCTGATGGCGCTCGAGACGATCCGAACGATCGTGCCCTTCGGCGAAGGACTGGTCGGGCGACTGCTGCTGATCGACACACGGTCGATGCGTTTCGAGACCCTGCGCTACGGCTGGGATCCGGAGAACCCGCTGAACGGCAGCGGGGCACCGGGATAATGCGTTCCCTGGCCGGATCTCAGAACTCGTGCCAGTTGTCCGCGTTCTCGACAGCTTTCAACGCGGCGCCGCCGCGGCCCACGATCCTAAGGGCCGCAACGCGCGGTGCGTCGGTTCGCGACGGTTGCGCGGCGGCACCCGTCGAGGGTCCGCCGAGCCTGAAGCCGCCGATCAGCCGCATGAGTTCGTCGGCCTCGCGCGCCAAACCATGGCTCGCCGCAGTCGATTCCTCCACCATGGCGGCGTTCTGCTGTGTCACCTGATCCATCTGGTTGATCGCGCCGTTGACCTGGTCGAGGTTCGACGCCTGCTCCTGGGCCGAGGCGGCGATCTCCGCCACCGCCGAGGCGATATCGCTCACCTGGGCCACGATGGCGTCGAGCGCCGTGCCGGTGCGGCCGACGAGGTCGACGCCCCGTTCCACCTGGCTGCGCGAGGCCGCGATGAGGCCCTTGATCTCCTTGGCGGCCTCGGCGGACCGCTGCGCCAGGGCGCGAACCTCGGAGGCCACGACCGCGAAGCCGCGGCCCGCATCGCCCGCCCGCGCCGCCTCGACCCCGGCGTTGAGCGCCAGCAGGTTGGTCTGGAAGGCGATCTCGTCGATGACCCCGATGATCTGCGTGATCTGTGCCGACGACTTCTCGATACCGCCCATCGCATCGACCGCCTGACGAACGATGCGGCCCGACTCCTCGGCCCCGGTCTTGGCCTTCAGCACGGCAGCCTTGGCCTGATTGGCGCCCTGGGCCGTCTTGCGCACCGTCGCGGTGATCTCGTCGAGGGCCGCCGCGGTCTCCTCGAGCGAGGCGGCCTGCTGTTCGGTGCGGCGCGACAGGTCGTCGGCCGCCGTCGAGATCTCACCCGTGCCCGACCGGATAGCGCCGCTGTTCTCCGCCACGACCGTCAGCGTGTCCTGGAGCTTGCTCATGGCGCCGTTGAAATCGGCCCGGAGCTTCTCGTATTCGGGGGAGAAGGCCCGGTCGAGACGGGAGACGAGGTCGCCGCGCGACAGGCGATCGAGTCCGTCGGCGATCGCCGCCACCACCTCGGCCTGCTGGCGGGCGATCTCGGCGCGGGCGGCTTCGGCGCTGTTGCGTTCGTCCTCGGCCGCGCGACGGGCCTGGACGGCATCGGCTTCGAGCGCCCGAGCGCGAATCGCGTCATCCTTGAAGCGCTGCAGTGCGGAGGCCATGGTGCCGATCTCGTCGCCCCGGCCGAGCGCCGGAATGGCGACCGCGTGGTCACCCTTGGCCAGCCGCTCCATGGCGGCCGTCATGCCCCGCACCGGGGCCGCAAGGGTCCGGCTGAGCAGCCAGCCCATCAGCACCGCGAGGCCGGCCGTCAGCAGACCACCGACGATCAGCGTCAGCGTCATGAGTTTCAGGGCGGCGCTCGAGGCCGCCTGCTCGTCCTCTTCCCAGTGCCGCATGGTGGAGAGGACGACGGCGGCCTTGCCAGCCACGTCCTTCTCGCGCAGCCGCGCCACGGGGCCGCCCACGAGCTTGGCGGCCTTGGCGACCGTCGCCGGGTCGCCGGCGAACTTCACCTCGGGGTCTGCGACCTCCGTGCGCCAACTCTGATAGGCGGTCTGCAGCGCGTCGATGAGCGGAAGAACCTGCTCATGGCGACCCGCAAGGCTGCGCGCCACGTCGATCTGCTTGTCGAAACGGTCCTGCCGATCCTTGGCACGGTCGAGCACGGCCTGATCCTGCGTCACCACATAGGTGCGGATCAGGTTCATCTGATCGAGCATCTCGATCTGGGACTGGTTCACGGCCGTCATGAGCTCGTGGCTCGTCGCGGCCGCACTCTCGGCCTCGGTCAGCCGCAGCGTCGAGGCGTAGATGACGCCGCACATGACGAGAACGGCCGACACGACGGCCGCGAAGGACAGCGCGAGCCTGAGCGAAATCTTGATGGACGGAAGCCGCATGGCCTGAGGATGCTCCGAGAGACCGGATCGGACGGCGCGCGACACCGCCGCCCATCCGATGCCGCCGCTCTCGTCCGCCCTCGATCACTGCCGTCGGCCGATCGCGCCGCGGTCGAGAGATGCAGCGTCACAATCCTGCCACCGCAAATCTTTCCAGCCCCTCAAGATCAGGCGGGGGTTGCATCTTTTAGACGATGCGGCGCCAAAGGGGAGTTGTGCCCCCGGATGCATCCTTCGATGGGAAGACCGCCCGGACCCGGCGGCGCGGTCAGGCCGCGGCGCGTTGGTAATCCTTGATGTCGGAGAAGGTCACCTGGGGCCAGCGCTCCTGCTCGTAGCGCAGCGTAAAGGCGGAGGAGGCCAGGAAGACCGGAGACCCGTCGAGATCTTCCGCCGTGGAGGACGGATAGGCGTCGAGGAATTTTCGCAGCTCCAAAGGCTCCGCCGTCACCCAGCGGGCTAGCTCGAAGCGGCTCGACTCGAAGGAAACCGGCAGGCTGTATTCGACCTGCAGTCGCTCCACGAGCACGTCGAGCTGCAGGGCGCCGACGACGCCCACGATGGCGCCCGCGCCGTCGTAGGGGACGAAGGTCTGCACCACGCCCTCCTCGGCCATCTGCTGGAGCGCCTCCTTCAGTTTCTTGGCCTTCATGGCATCGTTGAGCTTCACCCGCCGCAGGATCTCGGGCGCGAAAGAAGGCACGCCGCGGAACACCAGGTCCTCGCCCTCGGTCAGCGTGTCGCCGATGCGCAGGGTGCCGTGGTTGGGGATGCCCACCACGTCGCCCGCAAAGGCCTGTTCGGCCAGGGCTCGCTCCTGGGCGAAGAAGAATTGCGGGGCGTTCAACGCCATGGGCTTGCCGGTCCGCACCAGCTTGGCCTTCATGCCGCGCGTCAGCTTACCCGAGGAGACCCGCATGAAGGCGATGCGGTCGCGGTGGTTCGGGTCCATATTGGCTTGGATCTTGAAGACGAAGCCCGTCATCTTCGGCTCTCGGGCGTCGACGTAGCGGCTTTCGGCCTGCAGCCCGCGCGGCGGCGGGGCAAAGTCGGCCAGGGCATTGATGAGGTCGGCCACGCCGAAGGTCCGCAAAGCCGAGCCGAAGAAGACCGGCGTGAGATGCCCCTCGAGGAAGGCTTCGCGATCGAAGGGCTTGCAGGCCTCGCGGGCGAGTTCGAGTTCGTCGATGGCGGCATCGGCCTCGTGCGAGGGCAGGAGCGCGCGGATCTGCGGATCGCGCGGGCCGTCGACGGGCAGCATCGGCGCCTCGACGTCGGAGTCGAGCTTGCGGATCATCGAATGGGCGAGGTCGTAGGTGCCCGCGAAGGCGCGGCCGCGGCCGATCGGCCAGGTGACCGGCGCCGTGTCGAGCGCCAGGACCTTCTCGATCTCGTCGAGCAGGTCGAAGGGGTCGCGCGTCTCGCGGTCCATCTTGTTGACGAAGGTCACGATGGGGATGTCGCGCAGGCGGCAGACCTCGAAGAGTTTTCGCGTTCGGCTTTCGATGCCGCGCGCCGCGTCGATCACCATGACGGCCGAATCCACCGCCGACAGCGTACGGTAGGTGTCCTCCGAGAAGTCCTCGTGGCCCGGCGTGTCGAGCAGGTTGAACACGCAGCCGGCGTGTTCGAAGGTCATGACCGAGGTCACGACCGAGATGCCGCGCTCGCGTTCGATGCCCATCCAGTCCGACCGGGTCTGGCGCCGGTTGGCCTTGGCCCGCACCTCGCCGGCGAGCTGGATCGCGCCGCCGAACAGCAGAAGCTTCTCGGTCAGCGTGGTCTTGCCCGCGTCCGGGTGAGAGATGATGGCGAAGGTCCGCCGGCGGGCGACCGGGTCCTCGATGCGGGGCTGTGTCGACATAGGGAGGAGATAGAGCCTTCCGGGTCGGGACGCAAAGCTCTGGCGGGCCGGTCACGCGTGGCAGGTAGGGGTCGTCCTCCGTCGAGCCACGCCGTGCGGCATCTCAGCCATGCCGTGCGCCCCTCTCGCATTGATTTATCGGACGGAACGTCGGATCTACCCAGGGATGGCGTCGCCCTTGCGGTGTCGACGCCCCGACTTCCGGGCTGGTGGACCTTCTTATGCGCTATGACCTCGTCGTGATCGGTACCGGCCCCGGTGGCTATGTGTGCGCCATCCGGGCGGCACAGCTCGGGCTGAAGACCGCCGTG
This sequence comes from Lichenibacterium sp., assembly GCA_043758995.1. Lineage (GTDB taxonomy): Bacteria > Pseudomonadota > Alphaproteobacteria > Rhizobiales > Beijerinckiaceae > Lichenihabitans. Next base: position 20,809 of record JAYVMK010000015.1, read on the forward strand.
GTCGAAAAGCGCGCCACGCAGGGCGGCACCTGCCTCAACGTCGGCTGCATCCCGTCGAAGGCGCTGCTGCACGCCTCCGAGATGTTCGCCTCGGCCACGCACGATTTTCCGGCGCTGGGCGTCAAGGTGGGCACGCCCGAGCTCGATTGGGCGGCGATGGGCAAGCACCGCGACGACACGGTGGCGGCCAACGTCAACGGCGTCGCCTACCTGTTCAAGAAGAACAAGATCGACACGTTCCACGGCCTCGGCACGATCAAGGGCGCCGGGCTGATCGAGGTCACCAAGGACGATGGCACCGTCGAGACGATCGAGACGACCAACATCGTCATCGCCACCGGCTCCGAGGTCGCCACCCTGCCGGGCATGGCGGTCGACGAGAAGACCGTCGTGTCGTCGACCGGCGCCCTGGTTCTCCCCGAGGTGCCGAAGCGCATGATCGTCATCGGTGCCGGCGTCATCGGGCTCGAGCTCGGCTCGGTCTACCAACGCCTCGGCGCCGAGGTGGAGGTCGTCGAATATCTCGACCGCATCCTGCCCGGCCTCGACGGCGAGGTCGCCAAGACCTTCCACCGCATGCTGGAGAAGCAGGGCTTCGTCTTCCACCTCGGCCAGAAAGTGTCGAAGGTCGAGGCGACCAATGCCGGCGCGTCGGTGACCTTCGCGCCGGTCGACGGCGGGGACGAACGGCGGCTCGATGCCGATGTCGTGCTCGTCGCCACGGGACGCCGGCCCAACACCGAGGGGCTCGGGCTCGACGCGGCCGGCGTCGCCACCGATCGGGGCCGCGTCGTCATCGACGACCATTTCCAGACCAACGTGCCCGGCATCTACGCCATCGGCGACGTGGTGCGCGGCCTGATGCTGGCCCACAAGGCCGAGGACGAGGGGATCGCCGTGGCCGAGATCCTCGCCGGTCAGGCCGGCCACGTGAACTACGGCGTCATCCCGGCCGTGGTCTACACGATGCCGGAGATCGCCAGCGTGGGCGCCACCGA
>JAYVMK010000016.1:0-2794 GCA_043758995.1 Lichenibacterium sp.
CCCCAGAGAACGGCTGGATCCTCGCTATTGGCGACCGCCGCGAGGTTCAGCAGCATGACGAAGGACACCGTCGTGCCCGCCCCACCGTCGGGAGCGAGCCGCTCGGGCGCAGGCGGAGTTCCGGCATGTATATGCCAGACCGGATTGCCGAGCCGCTCCTTACCGCCTTGCCGCCCGAAAGCATCGAGGAAACCGAGGTATTCGTCGACCGCTCTTGGAATGACGTCGAAGTAAAGTCGCTTCGCGGCCGACGGCTTCTGGAACATGAACAGCGACAGGCTCTCCGGCGAGGCGTAGCGCAGCCAGTCGTCGATGCTGAGCCCATTGCCCTTCGACTTCGATATCTTCTGTCCGTTCTCGTCGAGGAAAAGTTCGTAATTAAATCCTTCGGGCGGACGCGAGCCCAGGGCGCGTGTGATCTGCCCGGAGAGCTTCATGGAGTCGATAAGATCCTTGCCGGCCATTTCGTAGTCGACGCCGAGCGCATGCCAGCGCATGGCCCAGTCGGGTTTCCACTGCAGCTTGCAATGGCCACCGGTCACGGGCGTCTCGAACAGGCGACCCGAGACAGGGTCCCGCCATGCGATCGTGCCCGCCGCCACGTCATGGCCTTCAAGCGGGACTTGCATCACGATCCCGGACTCGGGGTGAATGGGCAGAAAGGGCGAATAGGTCGCCGACCGCTCGGCCCGCAGGCTCGGCAGCATGATGGCCATGACGGCGTCGAGACGCTCGAGCATCAGCATAAGGGCCGCATCGAACCGGCCGGAGGAGTAAAGCTCCGTCGAGGACAGGAACTCGTAATCGAAGCCGAACCGGTCGAGAAACGCCCGGAGACGGGCATTGTTGGCATGGCCGAAGCTGATGCCGGGCTCGAAAGGATCGGGGACCTGCGTCAAGGGCCGACCGAGGTGCTGGCGCAGGAGATCCTGGTTCGGGACGTTGTCTGGAACCTTACGCAGCCCGTCCATGTCGTCCGAGAAGCAGACGAGCCGCGTGGGGATCCGGTCCTCGGTCAGCACTCGGAAGGCATTGCGGACCATGGAGGTTCGCGCCACCTCGCCAAAAGTGCCGATGTGCGGCAGCCCCGACGGACCGTAGCCGGTTTCGAACAGCACGCTGACCTGCCCGGTCTCCTGCACCCGCTTCAAGATCTTGCGGGCCTCCTCGAAGGGCCAAGCGGTGGCGGAGCCGACGATATCGGCCGGCATGTCGAGGGGGGGCATCGCGATGTGACCTCGTTCGATCGGGGCGGCGCCGTCGCGACCGCAACCTGTGTGAAAGCGTCACAAACACGGGATCGACGGCAAAGCAATGGCGGGAAAGGCGCGACGGAGCCGGCGGAATGTTCGGCACCGATCACCCCGCACGGAGCGAGGCGTAAATATGACACCCGCACAACAACTTCGTCCCTCTGGATACATCCATGTGTTGACCTATTTTAGGTCATGCAACACAGTCTGTGCTGACACGGGGTTGAGGCAGAATCCATGCACGGAATTCAGGGCGATGGCGACAAGGATGTACTCGACGCTCGGACAGCCGAGCGTCTGAGCACGCGGATGAGGCTGGCGCGCCATATGCGTGGACTGACCCTCAAGATGCTGGCCGATGCGGCCGGGTGTTCGGAAAGCCTCCTCTCCAAGATCGAGAATGGTAAGGCCTATCCGTCGCTGCCGATGTTGAACCGGCTCGTCCAGGCGCTCGACATGAGCATGGGATGGATGTTCGAGGACCGCATCGCAGGCGCTCCCATTATCGTACGGGCCAATCAGCGGCCGGTAGCGGCGGCCCTCGACAGCTCGCGCTCCATCACGGTCGAGCGCGTCATCGAGAGATCGGAAGACCATCTCCTGGAATGCGGCATCTACCATGTCGAAGCCGGCGCGGGCCTCGATCAGGCGTCGGTTCACGCCGGCGAGGAGGCGGGTTATCTGCTCGACGGGCAACTCGAACTGACTGTCGACGGGCGGGCTCATCGCCTCGGCATCGGTGATGCTTTCGCCTTCCGCTCCGACCATCCGCACAGTTTCCGCAACGTGGGCAATGCAAGAGCGAGCATCTTCTGGGTCCATACGCCGCCGATGATCTGACGAGACTTTCGGAACAGCTCCTGGCCTCTTCAATCGATTTGCCTTCGCCGCCGGCTGAAGCTTCTCATTGTGCGGCCGGCATCAGAAATGAGTGAGGGCGGGATCACTGCGCGGCGCACGGCATGGACGTCAAGTCAGGCTTATACCAAGGGCGGAGCCGCCCGACTCCTACGGCTCCCTCGTCTCGAGCCGAGCCCGATGAGCCCGTGTCGAAAGACGAGGGCTCCAGGGTTCCACATCAGGTTTGGCTCATCCTCGCGCTGTCCTACGACACGGCCGCTGCACGGCCGGCTCAGAGCCTGCCGTGAGCCTGTCGAGGGGATGAGACGATTGAAGGAAGGGTGGTCGAGCGTTGCGGTTGATGATTAGCCGCGCCACCGCGTCGTGGACATAACCGACGGGTCGGCGACATGCCGATGCGTACAATACAGAACCGATGACGACGCCGGTGTCGGCGACACGGGGCTACACTGTATAGACCAACGCAGCCGCTGAACCGGGCCCGATGCTGGTCGATCGAAGGAGTGGCCGCACGGGCGCTGAGGACTCAGCCTTGGGCGACGAACGACAGGCGTTTATTCCGCCGCGACCAAGAACAGCGCCCGAACGAAGCCCTTTCGCACGTCGCGCCCCGCTGCGCGCGCCAGATGCACCAGGCAGGCACAGCGCAGCAGAGACGAGAAGTTGCCGACTTCGCCGCG
>JAYVMK010000017.1:0-4482 GCA_043758995.1 Lichenibacterium sp.
GGTCGATGCCCGAAGGTGAACATCTGGTCACGGGTTAGAACCACGCGAACCGAACGCTTCTGGTCGAGGCTGGCGAGGACGGCCAGGAACAGCTGATACTGCGGACGCAGGCCCGAGCCGAAGGCGCCGCCGACGAAGGGCGACATCACGCGCACCTTGTCCTCCGATAGGCCGAAGACGCTCGTGACATAGCCCAGGGTGTTGGTCACGCCCTGAATCTTGTCATAGACCGTGATCTTGCCACCACCCTCCCAGACCACCGTCGTGGCGTGAGGCTCCATGGGATTGTGGTGCTCGACCGCGACCCGGTATTCCTGCTTCACCTTTACCGGGGACGCCGCATAGGCTTTCTCGGCGTGGCCCCGCGGCTTTGGCGGCGGCTCGATGCCGGAGCGCTTCTTCGGCGCCACATAGCTGTGCTCACGCTCGACATCGAGATCGGTCTTCGGCGGCTCGGCCGCATAGGTGACTTCGACCAGGGACGCCGCGTAAGTGGCGGTCTCGAAATCCTCGGCCAGGACGAGTGCGACCGGCTGGCCCGAAAACATGATCGTGTCGGAGTAGAGGGCGCGGAACGGATGGCCGGGAGGCGCAACCTCGTCCCGATAGGACGAATCGAGCCAAGCCGAACGGGGCCGGTTCTCGTGCGTATAGACCTTGACGACACCGGGAACCGCCTCGGCGGCCTTGCTGTCGATCGCCGTGACCTTTCCTTTGGCGATCGCGCCCGACACGACGGCGCCGTGGAGGAGGTCGGGGGCGACGAATTCGGCCGCATAGCGGGCTGTCCCGGTCACCTTGGCTCGGCCATCGACGCGCCGTTGAGCGGTGCCGACGAGGTTCTGTCTGGTGCTCATGGGGCTATCCTCACTGGATGCGCTTGTCGATCTGCGACTGCGGGGTCCCGGCCGCCGCCTGGGACAGGGCACGGATGAGGGCCTTGCGGGCGAGGCCGATCTTGAAGGCGTTGCCGCTCCGGCCAACCGCCTCGGACAGGATGTGGTCGGCGACGGCCTTGAAGGCCTCGAGGCCGGCGGTTTTTCCGACCAGCAGCGCTTCCGCGTTGATGTCGCGCCAGGGCTTATGCGCGACGCCGCCAAGCGCGATGCGAGCCTCGGTCACAGTGTCGCCGTCCATCTTCAGGGCAGTCGCCACCGAAACCAGCGCGAAGGCATAGGACAGGCGATCGCGAAGCTTCAGATAGGTGTGGTGCTGACCGTAATCCTGCGCCGGAAGGTCGATCGACAGGATGATCTCATCCGGACGCAGCGCAGTTTCGAGTTCCGGCGTATCTCCGGGCAGGCGATGAAAATCAGCGAACGCGATGGTGCGCTCACCGTCGGGGCTCTGCACCCGCACGGTCACTTCGAGAGCCGCCAGGGCCACGCACATGTCGGAAGGTGGGTCGCGATGCATTGGTCGCTGGTACCCAGGATGGCGTGGATGCGGTTCACGCCCCCGACGGCGGGACAGCCGGTGCCGGGCTCGCGCTTGTTGCAGGGCGTTCCCGTATCGTAAAAGTAGTAGCAGCGCGTCCGCTGGAGAAGGTTGCCGCCCGTCGAGGCTGCATTGCGCAGCTGCGGCGAAGCGCCGGCCAGAATGGCGCTGGCGAGAAGAGGAAAGCGAGCCTGGACGCGATCGTCGTAGGCGAGCGTCGCGTTGGACACGAGGGCGCCGATGCGAAGCCCGCCCTCCGGCAGATCCTCGACGGCGCTTAGCGGCAGGCGGGTGATGTCGACCACCGTCGTCGGGCGCTCGACGTCGTATTTCATGAGGTCGAGGAGGTTGGTGCCCCCCGCAATAAACCGCGAGTTGGCATCGGCCGCCTTGGCGCGCAGCGCATCGTCGACGGTGTCGGCGCGGACGTAATCGAAGCGGTTCATTCCGCGGCCTCCTGCTGAGTCGTGCCCTGCGTTTCGAGGACGTGCTGCACCGCCTGGACGATGTTGGTGTAGGCGCCGCAGCGGCAGAGATTGCCGCTCATGGCCTCCCGGATCTCCTCGGCCGTATGGGCGCGGCCTTCGGCGATCAACGCAACCGCGGAGCAGATCTGGCCGGGCGTGCAATAGCCGCATTGGAAGGCGTCGTAGGCGATGAAGGCCTCCTGCACGGCATGCAGCTGGCCATGCTCGGCTAGACCCTCGACGGTGCGGATATCGGCGCCCTCCTTCATCACGGCGAGCGTCAGGCAGGAGTTGATCCGACGACCGTCGACAAGCACCGTGCAGGCCCCGCACTGGCCGTGATCGCAGCCCTTCTTGGTGCCGGTTAGACCGATATGGTTGCGCAGCGCATCGAGCAGCGTCGTCCAGGGAGCGAGCTCGATGGTGGTGAGAGCGCCGTTCAGCGTGAATCTGACGGGGATCTTGTCCATGGCCGCAGGCTGAGGTGAGGGTGATGAGCTCATGCCGTCCATCATTCTGTGATGGAAGGCACCAAGCGTCACATACGCCCAGGTTCGCCGAAGCGCTCCCGCGGGCTTCCACTGCGACGAACAGAACGCCGATTATAATGGTTCCAACCAGCACGGTGTCCGGGATGCTTGGATGGACCGGTCTTCATCGTGTTGTGGCGCGGCTAGTCCCGCTCACAACGCCGAGGCGCAGCTCATTGGCCGGCCCTGCTCAAGGTCATGGATCGGGCCAGATGGCCGGCGCGAGGCCGGCCACGGCGATGAACGGGTGGACCCCTGTTGCTTAGAGGCCGAAACGCTGGGCGTGCCAGCGCAGGTGCTCCTCGATGAAGCTGGCGATGAAGAAGTAGGAATGATCGTAGCCGTCACGCCGGTTCAGCGTGAGGGCGATGCCGGCCGCCCTGCAGGCCCTCTCCAGGAGATCCGGCTTCAGCTGATCGACGAGGAAAGGGTCGGCCGTGCCCTGGTCCACCAGGATCTCGGGCAAGCGGGCGCCGTCGGCGATGAGGGCGCAGGCGTCGTAGCGGCGCCATGCCGTCCGGTCCGTGCCGAGATAGCGCGACAGAGCCTTCTCGCCCCAGGGGCAGTTCATCGGTGACACGATCGGGGCCAGGGCCGACACGGCGCGGAACCGGCCGGGGTTGCGCAGCCCGATGGTCAATGCGCCATGGCCGCCCATCGAATGGCCCGACAGTCCTTGCCGGGCCATGTCGAGTGGAAAGGCGGCGGAGAGCAGGGCGGGGAGCTCGTCTTCGAGATAGGTCTGCATGCGATAGTGCCTGGACCAGGGCGCCTCGGTGGCGTCGAGGTAGAAGCCCGCGCCCTTGCCGAAGTCATAGGCGTCGTCGTCCGGCACATCCTCGCCGCGCGGGCTGGTGTCCGGGGCGACCAGCGCCAGGCCGAGTTCAGCGGCGACGCGCTGCGCGCCGGCTTTCTGCGTGAAATTATCCTCCGTGCAGGTAAGGCCAGCCAGGAACCAGAGGACCGGGACCGGCCCATGTTCGGCTTGCGGAGGCAGGAAAACCGCGGCCCGCATCGGCGTTCCCGTCGCCGTCGACGCATGACGGACGGTGATCTGGCGGCCGCCGAAACTGCGGGTTTCGGACAGGATGTCGAGGCTCATGAGGTGCTCCGCTGCGGGTCGTGCCAAACTCGATAGAGCGCGCACCGGGCTCGCGGCAAGGTGGCCTCATGCAATGTCGCCGTAGCCGCAGAGCACCGCGCCGCTGCGCCGAGCGGCATCGATTACCCGACGGGACAGCAGCGCGTCGAGTTCGTCGCGGTAGCGATAACCAGGCGCGGCGCCCGAGTAGTCACCGTCGAGTGCGGGATGGGTGTAGACCTCGGTGACGCCCTCCGGCAATCGATCGAGCAGTCCCGCGACCCTGTCCTCTGTCATGGCACCGGTCCAGCTCAGGCCGAAGACCTGGTCGGGCACGGCCAGGCCGGCCCGTCTCAAGCGAAGGCCGAGGAGACGGGTCCAGGGGGCCGTGATGGCGGGCAGGGCACGGGGCGAGCCGGGCTCGATGGCACGGATGACGGATGCGGGTTCGGCCGGGATGCGAACGGCGCGCATGCCGTGCTGCCGGCCGATGCGGATCATCAGCCCCGCGACCGTGGGGTGGAGATGGAAATGCTGATGGGCGTCGACATGGTCGAGCGCCAGCCCCGTCGCCGTATAGGCGTCGAATTGCGCCGCGATCTCGCGCGCCAACTGACGCCTCATGCGGGGCGAGAAGAAGAGGTCGGCGCCGAATCGCGCCGTGTCGCGGCGAAACCAACCGTCGGAGCCGACGAGGGCGGGCACGTCGGACGGTGCCAGGGCAGGACGCGCCTCGACCAGGGCGAGATGTAGCCCGACCCGCAGACCGGGGTTTCGCCGTGCGATCTCCACCGCCTCGGCGGCGGCAGGCGCCGCCACCATGAGGCTGGCGGCCGTCAGGATCCCATCTCGATGAGCCCGCTCGACGGCGGCATTGACCTGGGGAGAGAGGCCGAAATCGTCGGCCGTAACGATGAGGTGTTTGGGCATGGCAGCTACGCCACCCTTCTCCCGCTAGCAGGAGAGG
>JAYVMK010000018.1:0-6225 GCA_043758995.1 Lichenibacterium sp.
TCGCGCTTCGCCGAGGCCGAACCATCGACCGTCGTAGACACCACGAGCGTCAATGCGACGATCTCAGCCCTGCTGGGCCCGTCGCCGATTTCGGTCGACGAGTTGATCAGGACGTCTGGACTCTCGCCTCGGGCCGTTCAGGCTGCCCTGGTCGAACTGGAGCTCGATGGAGCCGTGTCGCGTCACGACGGCAATCGGGTGTCCCGAACGCCGGGCTAAGCCGGGCCGAGGGGGCGAGAGCTCCGATCGTGGTTCAATCCGGCAGGTCTCCGGCGATTTTCTCTGCCTCAAGCCGGATCATGTCGAGGAGATAGCCGATCATCCGAAATCGCGGGCGCCGCGCCATGCGTCGTAGCTCGGTGCACATGTCGGCGACATAGAGGCAGATCTCCTTGTCCGATGGTGAGGAGCCGGGAGACGGCGCCCCGAACGCGGGACGTGCATTCATGATCGCACGGTCTTTCACAATCTCAGGTTATAATCGCGTCAAACCACCCGCGGAAGGACACGCAACTTATAAGTGCGGAGACACGGGCGTGCAATGCCGAAATCTGCGCGATGACGCGATAGGACATGCTCAGGTTGTAATTCGGCCCAAGCTCGAGAGACGATCCAGGACACCTTGAAGGATGTAGGCGGCTGCCATGCGGTCGACGACTTCGGCGCGCCTGGCCCGGGACGCATCCTGGTCGATGAGTGCCCGGGTGACGGCCGCCGTCGACAGCCTCTCGTCCCAGAAGACGAAGGGCAGGGCGAGGATGGGATAGGCCTGACGCACGAAGGCGCGGGTCGACTGCGATCGCGGCCCTTCCGATCCATCCATATTGAGCGGCAGGCCGATCACCAGGGCGACGACGGCGTTCTTGGCGACGATGTCCTGCAGCTCCGCCACGTCGCGGGTGAATTTGGTGCGGCGAATGGTGTGAAACGGCGAGGCGATCCGGCGTTCGACGTCAGAGAGGGCCAGCCCGATGGTCTTGGTGCCGAGGTCGAGGCCGATGAGCCGCTGGTTGCGCCCGAGCAGGGCAGGGAGGTCCGAAACATCGGCGACGGCGGTCATGGAAGGTCTCCGGCGGCTGAGCGCGGCCAGCTGCTTCCGTAAAGCAGTCTCGCCCGCGATGACACACGCGACCTCGACCGATGGCGTGCAGAGGCGCCTTGGGCGCGATCGTTGATTCACTCGACGGCGCGGTGGTAAAGGTTGCCGCTCATCACCTTCGAGCGCGGGAATTTCATGTCCATCGATCAGGCGACCGTTCGGCGCGTCGCGCAACTCGCCCGCCTCACGCTCGCCGAGGGCGAGGTCGATCATCTGCAAGGCGAACTCAACGCCATCCTGTCCTTCGTGGCCGAGCTCGACGCTGTCGACGTGGAGGGAGTCGAGCCGATGACCTCGGTGCTGCCCATGCGTCTGAAGCGGAGGGCCGACGAGGTGACGGATGGCGGCAAGGCGGCCCTGATCGTCGCCAATGCACCGACGAGCGAGGATCATCTCTTCGCCGTGCCGAAGGTCATCGAATAAGCCTGCTCGACCGAGTCCCTTCCGAACCCTTTAGGGCGGCTTCGGCCGCCGCATCAGAGATCCCATGTCAGATCCCACCAGCCTGACCCTCGCCGAGGCGAGGGACGCCGTCAGGTCGAAGAGCCTGTCGTCGCGCGAACTGACCGAGGCCCATATCGGGGCCATGGAGGCGGCGCGACCCCTCAACACCTTCATCACCGAAACGCCGGATCGGGCGCTCGCCATGGCGGATGCCGCCGATGCCCGCATCGCGCGGGGCGAGGCGGGCCCTCTCGAAGGTTTGCCGCTCGGCATCAAGGATCTCTACTGCACCGAAGGCGTGAGGACGACGGCCGGCAGCCATATCCTCGGCGACTTCGTCCCCCCCTATGAGTCGACGGTGACGTCCCAGCTCTGGCGCGACGGCGCCGTCATGCTGGGCAAGCTCAACCTCGACGAATTCGCCATGGGATCGTCGAACGAGACCTCCTATTTCGGGCCGGCCGTATCGCCCTGGCGCAAGGCGGGCTCCAATGCCGCGCTGGTGCCGGGCGGCTCTTCCGGCGGTTCGGCGGCCGCCGTCGCGGCCCGCCTCTGCCTTGCCGCGACGGCGACCGATACGGGCGGCTCCATCCGTCAGCCCGCCGCCTTCACCGGTACGGTCGGGATCAAGCCGACCTATGGCCGCTGCTCGCGCTGGGGCGTGGTGGCCTTCGCATCCTCGCTGGATCAGGCCGGGCCGATCACCCGCACCGTGCGGGATGCCGCCATCATGCTGCGCTCCATGGCGGGGCACGATCCGAAAGATTCGACCTCGGTCGATGTCGCCGTTCCGGACTACGAGGCCGCGATCGGCGCATCGGTCGCCGGCAAGGTGATCGGCATTCCGCGCGAATACCGCGTCGACGGCATGCCGGCCGAGATCGACGCGCTCTGGGCCGAGGGCATCGCCTGGCTCAAGGCGGCCGGCGCCAAGGTCGTCGACATCTCGCTCCCGCATACGAAATACGCGCTGCCGGCCTATTACATCGTCGCTCCGGCCGAGGCCTCCTCGAACCTCGCGCGCTACGACGGCGTCCGTTACGGGCTGCGCGTCCCGGGGCGCGACATCGCCGAAATGTACGGCAACACCCGCGCGGCCGGGTTTGGCGCCGAGGTGCGCCGGCGCATCATGATCGGCACCTACGTGCTCTCGGCCGGCTATTACGACGCCTACTACCTCAAGGCGCAGAAGATCCGCACCTTGGTTCGCCGCGACTTCGAGACCTCCTTCGCCGAGGGTATCGATGCCGTACTGACGCCCGCGACACCGTCGCCGGCTTTCGCGGTCGGCGAGAAGGGCGGCGGCGACCCGATCGCCATGTATCTCATGGACGCGTTCACGGTGACGGTGAACATGGCGGGCTTGCCCGGCATCTCGGTGCCGGCCGGCCTCTCGGCCGACAAGCTGCCGCTGGGGCTGCAGCTGATCGGGCGCCCCTTCGACGAGGAGACACTCTTCTCGCTCGCCGAAGTCCTGGCCCGGTCCGCGCCCGCCGCGACACTCCCGTCCGATTGGTGGTCCGCCACCGCCACTGCCGCGAACCGATAGGGCGACCCGATGGCAACCTCATCCGAATCGAAGCTCATCAAGGGCGCGACCGGCGATTGGGAGATCGTCGTCGGCATGGAGATCCATGCCCAGGTGTCGTCGAAGTCGAAGCTCTTCTCGGGCGCTTCAACGGGCTTCGGCGCCGAGCCGAACAGCCAGGTCTCCTTCGTCGATGCCGCCATGCCGGGCATGCTGCCGGTCATCAACGAATTCTGCGTGGCCCAGGCGGTGCGGACCGGCCTCGGGCTCAAGGCCGAGATCAACCACCGCTCGGTCTTCGACCGGAAGAACTACTTCTATCCGGACCTGCCGCAGGGCTACCAGATCTCGCAGTTCAAGCACCCGATCGTGGGCGAAGGCGAGGTGCTCGTCGATGTGACGCCGACCGAGCAGATCCGCGTCGGCATCGAACGGCTGCATCTCGAGCAGGATGCCGGCAAGTCGACCCACGACCAATCGCCGAACGAGAGCTTCGTCGATCTCAACCGCTCGGGCGTCGCCCTGATGGAGATCGTGTCGCGGCCCGATATCCGCTCGGCCGACGAGGCGAAAGCCTATGTCACGAAGCTGCGAACCATCCTGCGTTACCTCGGCACCTGCGATGGGGACATGGAGAAGGGGAGCTTGCGCGCCGACGTCAACGTTTCGGTGCGTCGCCCCGGTGAAGGACTCGGCACCCGCTGCGAGATCAAGAACGTCAACTCGATCCGCTTCATCGGCCAAGCCGTCGACACCGAGGCCCGGCGGCAGATCGGCATCATCGAGGATGGCGGCACGATCCAGCAGGAGACGCGCCTCTTCGATCCGGGCAAGGGCGAGACACGGTCCATGCGCTCCAAGGAGGAGGCGCATGACTACCGCTACTTCCCCGATCCGGACCTGCTGCCGCTCGAGTTCGATCAGGCCTACGTCGACGCCCTTGCGGCCGACCTGCCGGAACTTCCCGACGCCAAGAAGGCCCGCTTCATCTCGGACTATGCTCTGTCGCCCTATGACGCGACGGTGCTGGTCGCCGAGCGCGACCTAGCGGCCTTCTACGAACGGGCCGTCGCGGTCGAGCCTCCCGGGCGGGATGCCAAGCTCGTCGCCAACTGGGTCACGGGCGACATCGCCGCCTATGCCAATTCAGTGGGTCTGGCGGTCCACGCCACCCACATCACGCCCGAGCAGGTCGCGAACCTCGTCGATCTCATCGTCGACGGGACCATCTCGGGTAAGATCGCAAAGGATGTAGTGGCGCTGATGGTCGAGGAGGAGCGCGAAGCGCTGCCGCGCGACATCGTCGAGCGGCATGGTTTGCGTCAGGTGACCGATACCGGTGCCATCGCGGCGGCAATCGACGCCATCATGGCGGCCAATCCCGACAAGGTCGCCCAGGTGCAGGCCAAGCCGACGATGCTCGGATGGTTCGTCGGGCAGGCCATGAAGGCCACGGGAGGCAAGGCCAATCCGCAGGCGGTCAATGCCGTCCTCAAGGAGAAGCTTGGCCTCTGACCGCGACGGCGCTGAGCCTCCACATCGATGCGCATTTTCGGTGACTGAAAACCAAAAGGGCCGAAGCGCAATTCAGCGCTCCGGCCCTTTCCTCGATCCAGTCTCAATCCGCTTCTACGGAAGCCCGGTCACTTCTGCGCGAGGCAACCCCGGGAAAACTCCTTCCACGTGCCGGATGCCGTTCCGGCGTGTTTCATATTGTTCCACTGATGACCGCACTCGTTCATGCGCGCCCGGGCGGCAACGCTGCGCGATCCTGAATCGGCATCGGGCGTCGAGGCGGGACGGCTGGCTGGAGTTTCGGCCGGCCGCTGCGCAGGCGCACGCGCGGCCGGAGCCGACGTTTGGGCCAAGGCAACTGCCGGAAACAGGACCACGAGCGACACGCCGATCAGAGCGGCAGCGGAGTAAACCATCGGCGCCCCTTGGCGGGACGCCTCACGCGACGCTGCGCCGATCATCATTCGCTATCGGCCGGTGCGTCTTTGGGGGCCGCCACTGGCGCAGGCGCTGCGGCCTTATGAGCCGCCACTGGAGCGGCGCCGTGTGCGGGTAGCGGTGCCGCCGACTTGGCGATGCCGGACTCCGCCGTGTTGACCGTCTTCGGCTCTTCGCGGGTCCACTTCTGGCCGCCGCAGAGGACGTAGGCCACGCAGCCCTTGAGTTCGACCTGGTTCTTGCTGAGGATCTTCAGCGTCGCGTCGTAGGTCTTGCCATTGGTCGGGTTGTAGACCGAGCCCTTCCAATAATCGTCCTCGGGCTTCATATCGATCAGTTGGAGGCCGAGAAGGGAGCGCTTACGCTTGGCCTCGTCCTCGTTTTCCTTGTCGAGCCGCAACGCCCCCTTGGCGTCGTTCGGCTCTTTCATCCAGAAAATATTGCCGCAGAGCTTGTCGCCGCAATGCGTAATGTGGATCTGCGACTCGTTCTTTTCGGTCGCCCAGAACCCTGTGGGGTCCTCGGCCGCTCTGGCTTGGCTGATGCCTAAAAGGCTCACGCCAAGGAGTCCGAAAACGGACAGATAATTCGCCCTCCATCATCACCCTGCCACTCTTCAGCGGGACCGTAGCTTTGGCGGAGACGGAGGGATTCGAACCCTCGATAGAGCTTTACAACCCTATAACGGTTTAGCAAACCGCCGCCTTCAGCCTCTCGGCCACATCTCCGTCTTGCCCATGAAGGACAATCTTCGCATCCGCTCGCTGGAGCGAGGCAAGATATGCCCCACGCCGAACGACAATGCAACATTGGTCCTCAAATCTGGCGAAAGCAGGAAGCTGCCGTGGACGGAGTGAGGCACCGCGCCCGTTCGAGCGCGGACCGGAGCGCACCTGCGCTTCGCGTAAGACGACACTGATGGAGAGCCGTGCTCGCCTGCGCGCCCGATCGCGAGCCGACGCTTCTCCAAGTTACGATGTCAAAGGACACGAAGCTGCTCGCTCGCAGGCCACGCTGCGCCGATGCAACGACGGCATGCACAACGATGTCGGGCAGGTGACCAGCCCCTCATGCCAGCCGCGGCTTCGTCCACTGGACGAACAAGCTTCGGACAAGCCCGTTCTGGGTGCTCGCCGGCGCCACTAACGGGGCCGGCAGACCTGCTGTTCGGGTAGCAATCACAATCGTTGCGGGAATGTCA
>JAYVMK010000019.1:0-7040 GCA_043758995.1 Lichenibacterium sp.
GAGCCCGACCGTCACGCTCTCCTACCCGCTGACGACCAAAAACGATGCGGAATGAAGCTGTAGACTGAACGTCGACCCTTTTTCAGCGACCTGCTAGCGGCATCGGCCTCGCCGCGGCTACAGCCTTCGCGAGGGAAGGCGCTTCTGTCTTCATCACCGGCCGTCGGCAAGAGGCGCTGGACGCGGCCGTTCGGACGATCGGTGCGCGTGTCACTCCCGTCCACGCCGACATGGCGAGCCTCGCTGACATCGACCTGCTCTATGACGCGGTTCGGCAGAGGCATGCCCACATCGACGTCGTCTTCGCCAACGCGGGCGGCGGTGAGTTCGCGCCCATTGGTTACATCACGGAAGAGCAGTTCGATCAAACGTTCGACACGAACGTAAAGGGTGTCCTGTTCACCGTTCAGAAAGCGCTCCCGCTGATGCGGGACGGCGGTGCCGTCGTACTGACGGCGTCGACCACGAGCATCTCCGGCACGCTGGCGTTTAGTGTCTACTCGGCCTCGAAAGCCGCGGTGCGCAGCTTCGCTCGCAACTGGATTCTCGATCTCAAGGATCGTCGCATTCGGGTCAATGCCGTCAGCCCCGGCCCTACCGACACCAAAGGTTGGAGCGATCTGTTCAGCGGCCCTGAGCAGGCCGAGGCAGTGAAGAAGGCTCTCGCCGATCAGATCCCGACCGGTCGTGTCGGCCGGCCTGAAGAGATCGCCGAGGCAGTGCTGTTCCTCGCGTCCGATGCCGCGAGCTTCATCAATGGCGTCGAACTCTTTGTCGATGGCGGGCTCGCCCAAATCTGAAGAGTCGACCCCGATGGTGTCGTTGGGCGGGCTGGGGCCGGCAGGACGGCGTACGCCATCGCAATACGCTTCAACCTCCGTTTCCCGCGAAGATGCGTACCCGCACGCGGCGCTTCAGAGACGCTGGACGGTACAATACAAGCCATCCAAGAGGTGCCCCTGTCGATCGCCCGGGCTCCATTCCGGCCGGAAGGCGCTGGCGCACCAAAGGATGCAGGCTCCCCTCCGACTCGCGACGAAACTGAGACTTAGGTGGACACTTCACGTCGTCCGGGCACTACCGAGTCGGCAACGTCTCCCTGCATTATGATGTCGAGGAGGGCTTGCGCCAGCGCCGCTTGGGTGAAGGGCTTCGATAAACGCGGGAGGCGAGCCGCCTCGACGCCCGAGAGTTCCGCGTACCCGCTGCACAGCAGGATGGGAAGCGCGGGACGGAGCTGGCCGACTTGCGTCGCGAGTTCCATCCCTGTCATGCCTGGCATCATCTGATCGGTGACGAGAACGTCGACGGGGCTGCCCCCTCGCAAGTGCTCCAGCGCCCGCTGCGCCGATCCCACCTCGGTTACGTCGTACCCGAGGTCGTCCAGCATGGCGCCCGTACTCGCCAGCACAAGGGGATCGTCGTCGACCAGCAGGATCCGCTCGGATCGAACGCCCACCTGTGTAGGTGCGGAGGGCGCCTGCGCCGGCTCGTTCGCGACATGCTCGGTCGCGGGCAGCCATAGCTCGATGGTCGTGCCCCGGCCACGACTGCTCTCGATGCGGAGCGTTCCACCCGACTGGACCGCAAGCCCGTGGACCATCGCCAACCCGAGCCCCGTTCCCTTGCCGATCGCCTTCGTGGTGAAGAACGGCTCCGTCGCGCGGGCCAGGGTCGCCGCGTCCATGCCCTCCCCGGTATCTGTCACGAAAAGCACAACATACTTGCCCGCGCTCAAGCCGCGAGGGTTGCCGGGCCCTAGATCCGCTTGGCAGCCGCCGATGACGATCTCGCCACCCTTGGGCATGGCGTCGCGCGCGTTGACGACGAGGTTCAACAGCGTGGACTCAAGTTCGCCGGCGTCCACGTGCGCAGGTGCCAGCCGTTCGGGAAAACGTGTGTCGATCCGGATCGTCGGCCCTATCGAGCGCGCCAGGAGATCCGCCATACCCCGCACCAAGTCGGCCAGGTCGACGGCTTCCATCTTGAGTTCCTGACGCCGCGAGAAGGCCAGCATGCGTTGCGTGAGTGACGCGCCACGCCGCGCGCCCTGGATCGCACCCTCGACGTAGCGGCGCAGGCGTGGCTCGTCGGGAAGGCGCTTGGCCAGGAGTTCGAGATTGCCGAGCACGGCCGCAAGCAGATTGTTGAAGTCGTGCGCGATCCCCCCGTGAGTTGCCCCAAGGCCTCCATTTTCTGAGCTTGCCGCAGAGCCGTCTCCGCCGCCTCCCGGCGGCCCATCTCGGCCACCAGACTGACGCGAGCGTCCACCTCGTCCTGGGCGGTCCGGAGCGCCAGCCACGTGACGCCGAACAGCATCGAAGCCGCGAGCGCCGCCACGGCACCATAGACAAGAAGGTGGACCCGCCACGGTGCCAGCACGGCATCGGTGCTGAGACCATAGCCGACGTAGATCGGATAGTCGGCCAGCTTCCGATAGGATGTGATGCGCCTGACCCCATCGAGCGGTGACACGAAAACCGAGACACCGTGTGCGAGGCGGGCCAACACGGCCTCGTTATTCTGGGGAGCCTGCGCCTTGATGATCTGAGCGGCCGTCATGGCGGGGCTGCGCGTCAGTATCGCGCCGTCCGATCGGATCAGCGCCATGCTGTCGTCCGCCGAGTCGGACAAGGTTCGCTGAAAGGCGGCGAAGTAGTCTTGGGACACGGAGATCGAGATCGCTCCGGTGAACCGCCCATCGGTCGCCGTGGTGGCACGCGCGATGTTCAGCTTTGTGCTTCCGCTGTATCGCCCCGTATTGGGGACGCCGACCGCGACGCCGCTGCCGTCGAGCGGGCCGGCCGGTTCGCCGCTCGGCGGCAGTCCGTTGGCTGGCCGTAATTCGCGCGCCTTCGGCGCGAGGATCCGAAAGTAGTCCCGGTCGGAAACGTCGGCGACGGGTGCCGGGTAGTATCGACTATGGGCGGTGACGCGCCCGGTCGCGTCGACCAGGAACAGGGACGCCACTTCCTTCATGTCGTGGTCGATGCCGGCGAGATAGGCGTGTCGGGCCGCCTCGGTTTCGTCCGGTACCGTACGAAGGTGCTCGTCGACGCGCGCGAATATGAGTTCGTAGGCGTGGAACGCGGCTGCCGTGTGCTCCTCCAGCACCTCGGCCGTTCGCTTCACCTGCCCCACGGCTCCGTGCATCAACAGCCGCCTCTCCTGCCAAGCCGCACCGGCGAACAGAAGCGCCGGGACGATCAGCGAGGCTGCGAGAAGCACCCGCAGGCGGCGTACCGTTCCGCTCGTCGGCGCTACGGATCGAGGAGCCTCGCCCATTCAGAACGGGGCCACGAGAAGAACAGGCATCGAGGTTAACCGATGGAGTGCGACGGGACGATTGGCCATAGCACTACCGGCTAAGCGGATCGACCCTTCCCTGGGTCTTTTTCCGGCTCCGACCGGTCGCTTGCGCACCGTGTGTGCACCCATCTAGGTGATGATAGGACGTGCCGTGCCGGCACGA
The DNA here is from genome assembly GCA_043758995.1 of Lichenibacterium sp. Lineage (GTDB taxonomy): Bacteria > Pseudomonadota > Alphaproteobacteria > Rhizobiales > Beijerinckiaceae > Lichenihabitans. Next base: position 3,473 of record JAYVMK010000019.1, read on the forward strand.
TCGTCGTCGGGCCACTCGCCCCCGATACCAGGCCACCGACCCATGCACGACGACGCCAGACTCAGCCAGGACCGTGCGCGGCCCGGGCTTATTTCGACGGGGATTCCAGGCCTCGACGACATCCTGGGCGGAGGGCTGACTTCGGACCGCCTCTATCTTCTCGAAGGCACCCCCGGTGCCGGAAAAACGACCCTCGCGTTGCAATTCCTCCTCAAGGGAACGGCGCTTGGGGAGAGTGGGCTGTACGTCACGTTGAGCGAAACCGGCGACGAACTGCGGGACGCGGCCGCGTCACATGGGTGGTCCCTCGACCACATCGAAATCCATGAACTCGTCAGCGAACTCGGCCTCGACCCCGACAGCGAACAATCCGTGCTGCACCCGTCGGACATCGAACTCGGCGAGACCGTGAGAGAGGTCATCGCCAGGGTCGACGAGTTGAAGCCCGACCGGGTAGTGTTCGACAGCCTGTCCGAACTGCGTCTCCTCGCCCAGAGCCCGTTGCGATACCGCCGTCAGATCCTGGCTCTAAAGCAGTTCTTCGCCAAACGTAGTTGCACGGTCATCGTGCTCGACGATCGCACTTCCGACATCGGCGATCAGCAACTCCACAGCATCGCCCATGGCGTGATCTCGCTTGAGCAGGCCCCACGCGAGTTCGGCCCGGAACGTCGGCGCCTGCGCGTTCCGAAGATGCGTGGGACCAAGTTCCGCGGCGGCTATCACGACTTCATGCTCGATACCGGAGGCCTGACCGTCTTCCCACGCCTCCTAGCGGCCGAACACACTACGACGTTCGACGCCGGCGTGGCCTCGACCGGTTCGCCTGGCTTGGACCTCCTGCTCGGAGGAGGGCTGATCGTCGGTACCAACACGCTGCTGATGGGGCCGTCCGGCATCGGCAAGACCACGACCGCGATCCGCTGCATGTTGGCCGCCCTGGAGCGGGGCGAAACGGCCACGTACTTCCTGTTCGACGAAGGTCTGGGAACGTTGCTCGCCCGATCCGCGGCGCTCGGCATGGACCTCGGCCCTTATCTTCAGGCTGGCCGGCTGACGATGATGAGGATCAACCCGGCCGAACTCTCTCCGGGAGAGTTCGCCTCGCAGGTTCGGTCTGCCGTTGAAGGGCGAGGCTCGACGTTCGTCGCAATCGACAGCCTCAACGCCTACCTGCACGCCATGCCGGATCACCAGTTCCTGATCCTGCAGATGCACGAACTGCTGACCTACCTAAACCTCCAGGGTGTCTCTACCTTGCTGGTGCTCGGTCAGCATGGCGTGGTCGGGGAAGTCACGTCCGACATCGACCTGAGCTACCTCAGCGATGGCATCGTCCTGTTCCGTTTCTTCGAGGCCCGAGGCGAGGTGAGGTCCGCGATTTCGGTCGTGAAGAGCCGGGTGAATGCCCACGAACGGACCATTCGAGAGTTCCGGCTCTCGACCCTGGGATTGCAGATCGGTGAGGCGCTGACCGACTTCCAAGGCGTGTTGAGCGGCATTCCCTCCTATCGCGGTAAGGTCGCCATGCTGGAGGACGGCTCCGGTCTCGGCAAGAGCGAAGGATGACGGAAGCGGGGGAGGACGACGATCGCGTTCTCGTCCTCGCCCCCCGCGGGCGCGACGCCCTCGCCATCGGAAAGGTCCTGACTCGGACCGGCATCGCAACCGTCAACGCCTGCGACCTGTCAGGCCTCGTCGCAGGTCTCGAAGGCGGTGCAGGTGCGGCGATCGTAACGGAGGAGTCCATATCGGGCCCGGACGTCGAGGCACTGTTCGCATGGCTCGAACGCCAACCTCCGTGGTCCGACATGCCATTCGTCTTGTTGTCGACGAAGCGGGCCGGTAACCGTCCGGAGCAGGCGGCCATGTCGGTCGATCGGTTGGGCAACGTCATCCTGCTGGAACGGCCGATCCACGGCGAGACGTTGGCCGGAGCCGCGCGTTCGGCGCTTCGTGCACGGCGTCGACAGTACCAGGCCCGTGCCCACCTGATCGAACGTGACGAAGCCCAACGACGGCTGCGCCTGGCCAACGAGACGCTCGAGACCCGGGTCGAGGAGCGCACGCGGGAACTGATGGTCGCCGAGGAAGCGATGCGTCACTCGCAGAAGCTGGAGGCCGTCGGGCAACTCACCGGCGGCGTGGCGCACGACTTCAACAACCTCCTGACGATCATTCGCTCCTCGGTCGACCTGCTACGACGCCCTGACCTGCAGGAGGAGAGACGACGACGTTACATGGACGCGGTCTCCGACACCGTCGACCGCGCCGCCAAGCTCACCGGTCAGCTTTTGGTCTTCGCCCGCCGCCAAGCCCTGAGACCGGAAGTCTTCGAGGTCGGCGCTCGGCTGCGGGAGGTCGCCGACATGCTCGACACGGTCACGGGTGCACGCGTTGGCATCGTCACTCGGATCGACGATGAACCCTGTTTCGTTCGAGCCGACGTCAGCCAGTTCGAAACCGCTCTCGTCAACATCGCCGTCAACGCCCGTGACGCCATGAACGGCGAAGGATCCCTCACGTTGAGCCTTCGGTGCGGGTTGTCGATGCCTCCCATCAGGGGTCATTCCGGAGCTGCCGGTCCTTTCGCGGCGGTGTCGCTGTCGGATACCGGTCCCGGTATTCCGGCGTCCGATCTGCCGCGCCTTTTCGAGCCTTTCTTCACGACCAAGGACGTCGGTAAGGGCACCGGCCTTGGTCTGTCGCAGGTCTTCGGTTTCGCGAAACAATCGGGTGGCGACGTCGGCGTTGCGAGCGAGGCCGGGACGGGTGCGACCTTTACGATTTACTTGCCTCAGGTCGAGGCGGAATCCGTTAGCGCCGCGGAACCACAGGTCTCCGAACCGACGGTCGACGGGGCGGGTCGCCGTGTGTTGGTCGTGGAAGACAACGTGGAGGTCGGCCGCTTCTCGACCCAGGTTCTGCTCGACCTGGGGTATGAGACGACGTTGACCACGACCGCCGAGGAAGCGTTGGACAGACTCGGCGAGGACGGGGCAGGCTACGACGTCGTGTTCTCGGACGTCGTCATGCCGGGCATGGGTGGCATCGCGCTCGCCGAAAACCTTCGGAGACGCATCCCGGACCTGCCGGTCATCCTCGCGAGTGGGTATAGCCATATCTTGGCCGAGGAGGGTACGCACGGGTTCGAGCTACTGCAAAAACCTTATTCGGCGGACATGCTCTCACGGACGTTGAGACGTGTCGCGCCGCGGCGACGCTGAGAGTACGCCTGCCGATACCGAGGGTCACTCTCCGCTTCCGAGGGCGTCAGCGCCGATAGCATGATGCCGCGATCCTTAAAGCAGGTCCCGAAGTTCTTGGAAGCTGCACGCGCCTTCACTAAGCAAGCTTGCGTTTGGCAATGATCGTCGCCGATAGGATGATCGGCCTACAACGCCATGGGTCAATGCACCAGAGACTGTCATTCGTGAATGCGTGGATTTCGAACCTCGACATAACACTGAATTTGTGAACGCGGGACGCCTGACAGCTTCGATCTCGTGCGCAATGTCCGTAATGCTGGAGCCATGAAGTGCCCATCTACTATTTCGACGTCATCGAC
>JAYVMK010000020.1:0-3532 GCA_043758995.1 Lichenibacterium sp.
TGGCTGAAGATCGGGCGATCCTTCTTCCACAGGTCCACCGCATCCACGGCTTCGACCAGGGTCGCCAGGGCGGCGACGATCGCCGGGTCGGCCTGACGGGTGGCATAGAGATCGTGGTGATCGTCGGCGAGCCGCGTGGCGCAGCGGCCATCGTCGATCATCACCGTGACGGATTCGTCGCCCGTGGCGATCGTCTTCAACCCCGGCCAGGCGGGAATCGCCGTCTCGGTCGGGAGCAGGCCCTGTGCAGCCAGCTGTTCGAGCGACGAGGCATGATGATCGAGAACGATCAGGCGGTGATGCCGGTCGGCCGCACGCCGGCCGTTCAACTCGACGAAATCCTTGATGAAGCTCACCGCCACCGGCTCCAGGCCGAGGTCGGTCATCAGCAGGGTTTCGGGTCCGCCGGTCTTGGCGAGGCGATGAAGTTCGGCCGCTACGACCGGTCCGACGTCCGAATAGCGCGCCACATGGACGACGCGGTCGACATCGGCGCGGGCGGCAACGACGGTCGCGGCGCCGTAGCCGTCGAGATCGTGGTGGGTGAGCTGCGTCAGCTTCACGGCGGGCGTCGTCCTGTTCTGGCGTGCGACTGTATCGGCGCCCCTCCTACACCGTCCTGCCCCGATCCCGCAGGGATTTCGGGCGTAACGCGCTCCGGCCCCGACGAGGCGGCGGGAAGGTCGAGCGTCGCCTTGAGCCCTCCCGCGGCGGAGCGCGACAGCGACAGCGACCCACCGTACAGCTCGGCGAGTTCCCGCGTGATCGGCAGGCCGAAGCCGTGGCCCGGCGCGCTTTCGTCGATGCGCTGGCCCGGCTTCAGCATGTCGCCCATACGATCCGGCGGGACGCCGGGACCATCGTCCTCGATGTCGAGGGTGATGCGCCGTGAATGCAGCAGGCCCGTCACGGCGATGCGCGACCGTGCCCATTGAGCGGCATTGTCGAGAAGGTTGCCCAACAATTCGTCGAGATCCTGCGCCTCGACCGCAACGGCGAGCCCCGCATCGAGCCGCAGGTCGAAGGCGAGGCTCTTGTCGGCATAGAGCTTGGAGAACACCGCCACATGACCCTCCACGGCCTCGCGCAAAGGGGCGCGGGCGCGGCTCGAGCCGCCGAGAGCAGCGGCTCTGGCGCGAGCCAGATGATGACGGATCAGCCGGTCCATGCGGTCGACCAACGGGCGAAGCTCCGCCTGCGGGCGGCTGCCGCGCTCGTCGAGAGCCAGAGCCAGCGTTGCCAATGGCGTCTTGAGCCCATGGGCGAGGTTCGCCACATTGCGTCGGGCTCGCTCGAGATTGGAGCGGTTTTCGTCGAGGAGAAGGTTCAACTCGTCGACGAGGGGCCGCACCTCTTGTGGCTGGGGGCCGCTGACACGCTCCGCCAGCCCCGAACGAACGAGCACGAGGGCTTTGCGCAGGCGGCCCAAGGGACGTAGTCCCAGCCTGACCTGCAACAACACTCCTCCCAGCAATCCTGCCCCGAGCAGGGCGAGGATGAAGGCGACAGGCGCCATGACGTCGCGCAGAGGTCCGTCGAGCGCTTTCTGCGGCGCCGTCGCCACGACGGTCACGTCGACCGAGCCGACTCGGACGTGGCGCAGGCGGATCCTCAGGGGCTCGTCGCCCGGGCCGAGCCCGGTGGCGGTCATCGGCGAACCGGGAGGCCCATGCTGTTCGGCTGGCCCGCTCTCGAGAGGATCGGGTCCCAATGACCGCGAATGGAAAACCGGTTCTGGTGCCAGAACCTGCCAGTACCAGCCCGATCGCTGCCGATCGAAGGGCGGACCATCGACGGAGCGTACGAGGCCGATCCCCCCGTCCGGCCGAGCCCGCAGGGCATCCGCAACCGTGAGGAGCTGGCCGTCGACTCGCCCGTCGACCTGCGCCTGGACGAAACGGCGAAGCGTCACCTCCATGGCCACCCCGGTCAGGACCAGGGCCAGGACGATCCCGAGGCCGGCCCCGAGGAGCAGCCGGCGGCCGAGCGAGGAGGGGATCCAACGCCCCCTGATCGGGCGGCGGGGTGGCGGCATCACGCCGACTCCGCCGAGAGACTGTAGCCCCTGCCCCGGATGGTCTTGATCAACGTCGGCCCGATCTTCCGGCGCAGACGCGCGATGATGACCTCGACCGAATTCGACTCGACGTCGGCGTCCCCGTCATAGACCCGCTCCAGCAGATCCATGCGTTCGACGACATGCCCGGTCCGCAGCATGAGGCAGGCGAGGACGCGCCACTCGAGCGCCGTCAGGCGCAGCGGCAGGCCGTCGAGTTCGAAGGTCCCCACCTGGGCGTCGAAGGAAAGGGGGCCGCAGTCGATACGGGGGACCGCGTGACCGGCCGCCCGGCGCACCATGGCGCGGAGACGCAGCACGAGCTCCTCGACCCGAAAGGGCTTCACGAGGTAATCGTCGGCGCCCGCCTTGAAGCCCGCGACCTTGTCGGACCAGTTGTCCCGGGCCGTGAGGATCAGCACCGGGAACGTGTGGCCCGCCTGCCGCCACGCCCGCAGCACGGAGGCGCCGTCCTTGATGGGCAGGCCAAGGTCCAGCACCACGGCGTCGAGCCGCTCCGTCTCGCCCATGTGTTGTCCGTCTTCGCCGTTCTCGGCGACATCCACGACGAAGTTCTCACTGCGCAGATGGCGCGCCACGGCATCGGACAGGGATCGGTCGTCTTCGACCAGCAGGATTCTCATGGAGCGCAGCTCACCTTTCGACCACGTCGCGGTACGCCGACACCATAAACCGAAGCTGAATGGCCGGAGTCAGCCTGGGTTCCGGAGCCTCCTCCTAGAACGGCGTCATCGGAAGCGACCCCAGGCCGGCAACTGCCCACGCTTCACGACGATGTAACGGCATCGCAGGATGCCAGACGGAGATACAGATGAAAGCGCTACTCGCTTCGAGCGTCGCCCTTGCCCTCATGACCGGGGCGGTCATGGCACAGCGCGCCGCCCCTGCCCCGGCTGGAGTGAACCAGGGGATACCTCCCGCAGCCGGGTCGCCCGACAGCGTCGCTGTTCCGGCGCCGCCTCCTCCGCCGGCACCCGAGGCCGACGGCATGTCACCGCCACCTCCCCCTGGTGCGATGCGGGCCGGCGGTCCTCTGCCGGGTGGTCCCGGCGGACCGCGGATGATGGATGGCCGTGGCCCTGCCGGCCCGGACGGACATCGCCCGCCCCCGCCGCCGCCGCGGGGTGCGCATATCGACCTTCAGCGGGGCGACTTGCGCGTCAACGTGAAATGCGCCGATGACGAGCCCACGAAGGTCTGCGCCGACATTGCGATGCAGATGCTCGATCATCTTCAGGCTGCATCCCGGGCGCAGTGACGGGCGTGAGCTGAACTCACGTCAGCCATCATCGCGAGCGCGGCGAAGCGAAAGCCAGCGACACAGCTCGCCCGCTCGCGATCACAGATGCTCGACCGCCGAATAGGTCACGTAGGCAAGAAGGACCGCGCCGAAGAGCATCAACATGACGACCAGCGCCGTATCCATGCGGACGCCGGTCGATGGCCGTGTCTCGT
>JAYVMK010000021.1:0-3165 GCA_043758995.1 Lichenibacterium sp.
CGCTCGCCTCGACGCGGAGCGGGTCGGGGTCGTGGAGGCCGTCGTCTCTCCAGGGTCCGAACTCATCGGCGCCTCGCCCGGCGAGATCGGTCTCGACGAGCGCTACCGGGTTAATCTCGTGGCCATCGGCCGGCGGGGCGGTCAGATCGCGGCCCGACTGAACCGCACCAAGCTGCGTGCGGGCGATGTCCTGGTGCTCCAGGGCGAACTGGATTCGATGGCGCCGACGCTCGGCGCGCTCGGCTGCCTCACCCTAGCGCAACGTCGGTTGAGGCTCGGTCGCCATCGGCGGCGTGCGGTGCCGGTGGCACTTCTCGCCGGCGCTCTGGCGCTGACCGCTGCAGGGCTTCTGCCGATCGCGGTTTCCCTCCTCTGTGCCGTCGCATTGCTGATGATCCTCCGCATCTCGACCATGGGCGAAGTCTACGCCAGCGTGGCCTGGCCCATGGTGGTGCTGTTCGGGACATTGCTGCCGGTCAGCGCCGCGCTGCACCGAACGGGAGCCGCGGGGCTGATCGCAACCTATGCCGTCTCGTTCCTCGGCGGCGTTCCGGCGGCGTTGATGGTCGCCATGACCCTGGTGGTCGCCCTCATGATGACGCCGCTCGTCAACGGGGCCGTGACGGTCCTTCTGCTCGGTCCGATCATGTTGGACATCGCGGCAAATCTCGGTGTCTCGGCCGACCCGTTCCTTATGGCGGTCGCGGTGGGTGCCTCCTGCGACTTCTGGACCCCGATCGGCTCGACCACCAACATCCTGTCGCTCGGTGCGGACCGAAAGGCGGCGCGCATGCCGTGGCGCCTCGCCCTGTCGCTCTCGGTCATGATCGCCATCATCGGATCCGCCGCCATCGTGACCGTCTGGCCGGTCCGATGAACCGGCTCCATCGTCTCCTCACGGCAGCGGCGCAGCGGCTCGGCCTGCAGGGGCTCATCGAGTCTCCCGAGCCTCGAGTGACGGATGAGCCAGGGCTGTCGCAGGCACCACTCGACGTTCTGGCGGCCAAGCTCGCCTACAGCCATCTGCGCAATCGTCAGCAGCTTCTGGGACCCCCGCCGACCTCTCTGGGCCACCTCGACCAGAATCAGGCCGAGCTCCTGATCCGGGCGGCCGTCGCCGCCGCGATGGCGGACGGCCACCTCGACGACAACGAGGAACGCATGCTGCGATCGAGTCTGTCGAGCCTGGAATCGCAGGCCGGAGAGGCCGGCTTCATCACGGCGGCCCTTCGCAAGCCGCTTCCTTTGGAGGTGGTGCTCCGAGACGTACGCGACCCCCATTTGGCGTCGCTCGTCTACGCGGCCTCGCTGATGGCCATCGACAAGCATGGCGATATCAACCGGGCTTACCTCCACTATCTCGCGATGCGGCTGCGGCTGCCGCCGGCGGTGCTGGATCGCCTGCACAGCCAGTACGGCTATGCGGCGGAGTTGCAGCCTCTACCGTCAGATGATGCGATTCGGCACTGAAGCGTCGGCTTGAACCCGCGATCGCTGTCAGCTTGCGCCTCCCGAGAGTTCGGCCACGCCGCGCTGGACGATCCCGCTGTCGAGCAGCATGCGGCGGGACAGGTCGGCCAGCGTGACGAGGCCGATGGTACGGCCATTGAGGTCGAGCACCGGAAGGCGGCGCAGGTTGCGCGCGCCCATGAGGTTCAGCGCCGTCGTGATCGAATCTTCCTGCCGGCAGGAGAAGATGGTCGTCGTCATCACCTCGCCGACGGTGACGCTCTTGTTGCTGAGACCCCGGGCCACGACGCGGAACAGGATGTCGCGATCGGTGATGATCCCCTGCAAATCGTCGGCGGTTCCGACGGGCAGGGCGCCGACGCCGAGGTCACCCATGGCGACGGCGGCCTCGGCGATCGTGGTCGAGGCTTCCACGAATTCCACGTCTCGCGTCATCACGTCGGCGACTAGCACGGCTCTGGTCTCCTGAACTCTGCCACATCGTCCCGCGAGCGCAGGCCGAGGACAATCGCCTCGGCTGCCGCGAGATCCTCGGGCGTGTTGAGGTTGAGAAAGGGATCGAACGGAGCCGTGGACCACTCGGCCTCCGCCGCACCGAGCCGATCCAGCAGAACTCCGATGCGACGCAGACCCTCGTTGCGCATAGCGGCCCGGAGGACATGACGCGCCGCTACCGGCCAGAGCGCCGCTGTCGGGTGACGACGTCCTCCGGACGCCGCCACGCAGGCCGCGGCTCCGGTCGATCGCTGCAGAGCTAAAAGCCTCGTCACGCAGTCGAGCGGCAAGAACGGCGCGTCGACCGGCACCGTGACGGCGTGGATGGCGTCGGGCTCGACTGTGGCCACCCAATCGAGCCCGGCCAGGAGGCCGGCCAGCGGACCGTCATGCGCGGCACCCGCGTCGGCGAGGATGGGCAAGCTTGTCTCAACGCCATCGAGGCGCCCGTCATGGCGGCTGATCGCCAGGGCTCCGACCTGCGGCGACAGCCGCCCAGTCGTCCAACTCACCAGGGGCACGCCAGCCAGTTCGGCCAAGGCCTTGTCGCGGCCCATGCGGCTCGACTGGCCGCCGGCCAGAATGATGGCCGGAACCGGTTGCGTCACCGCTGCGCCGCGAATCCGTCGAAGAACGGCAATGTGGCCAGCGGCAGCCCGGAGCCCCGCGCCTGGAGGACAAGCGGCCCGGCCCAGGATCCGCGCATTTCGAAAGGCAGCGTCTGGCCATCCGGCAGCGGAGCGCCGCCTCGGTCCGTCTGTGCCGCCACGGCATGGACGTCGATGCGGCCCGCCGGGAGGCTGGTCTCGGCGCCGAACGACATGGAGACACCTGGCGCCGTCAGCTTTCCGTCGGGGATCCGCACGACGCCGTCTTTGACCGATACGGCCCAGAGCGCCTTGTCGAAGGTCGTCGGCGTGCCGCGACTGTCCGCCACGAGCGGAATACGTCGGCCGAGATGACGGAGGGCCTGAGCCAGCGACAGGCCGGCCAGCTTCCCGCCTTCGATCCCGATCTGGCCGGAGCCTTCGAGCTTGGAGATGACGTCGGACAGGCTGCTACCCCGGCCGTCGAGTTCCGTCTGGCCCGTCAGGGCGCCGCCGACGCGCTCCTGGCCGCTCAGGCCCTGGGACAGGTTTCCGAGATCGACCCGCTTCGCCGAGAGTTCGGCGTGGGCGTCGATCCCGTCGCGACCGATGG
>JAYVMK010000022.1:0-6655 GCA_043758995.1 Lichenibacterium sp.
CCTCTCCGGGCGCGCGCCGCGGGCCATCTGAGCATGGCCGACGCGATGCCCGGCCTCAGCCTCGACCACCTCATCGAGCTGCTCGACCATTCGGGGCCAAAGGGCGCTCTCCTCGCCGGTGCCATCGTGGGCCTGACGCTGGCTCTGATCCTGGTCGGGCGGATCAAGGGTATGTGGGACACGATCCGCCCAGCCGGGGCGGCCGGGGTCGATCCGGCCGTGACAGCGCAGTTCCAGGCGCAGTGTATCTCCATGATCGCCGAGCTTCGGCAGTCGGAGGAGGCGTTGCGGCGCTACCTCGCCGAGCTTCAACGGGACAACCGCGCCCAGGAGGACGAACTCGACGAGATGCGCGTGCAGCTCGCGCTCCTGCGAAGCCAGCGCCGTCGCCTGCTCGACCTGTTGCGCCATTACGGCGAGCCGAAGCCGAAGGGAGCCGCATGACCGATTTTCAAACTGCCATGTCGCTGGCAGGCGCGATCGTCGTGCTGGCCGCGCTGGTTATGATCTTCCAACCACGACGCCCTTCGGTCCCGAGGCCGATTGGCGTGTTCGGCGAACCGGCCTCGGCCGACGAGTTGGCGCAAGTCAGGTCCGCCCAGGCCGCCACCGATCGCCGGCTCGGCGAGGTCGCTCACGACCTGGCGCAGGTGCGGACGATGATGGGCGCCTTGCCGAGCAAGGATGCCGTGCATCGGATCGAACTCGAGGTCGCCGAGCTGAAGGGCGACATTAAGCTCAACAACGTCCAGACGCTCGCGACATCCAAGGGCGTCGAGCGGATCGAAAACTGGCTCATGGAAGAGGCCCAGAGACAGAAGTCCAAGAAGGCCGAAGGCGAGAAGGACACGGCGGCATGAGCTTCGAGCAATTCATGCGGGACGACGCGCGGTTGCGCATCCTGCAGACCTTACGAGACCAAAGCGATAACCGGATCGGCGACGCGATGCTCTCCTACGCGCTCGCCGCCACCGGTCACCAAAGGTCGCGAGACTGGATCCGCACTCAGCTGCGCGCCATGGCGGATCTCGGCGCCGTTGAGATCGTGGCCGATACGCCGGCCGTCATGGTGGTGGAGCTGACGGCCGCCGGCCTCGACCATGTCACCAAGCGCGGCAGGATCGAGGGCATCAAGCGCCCCGAGGTTGGGGAGAAGTAGGATGACCGACGGCGCCGATCGCGAGCGCCGCGCCGGCCGCGGCCGGCTGTCCTCGCTCGACCTGCTGCCCGAGGAGGCCCAGGAGGACGTGACTTGGGCGCGGGTGGAATTGGCGAAGCGCGACCGCACTCAGGCCGAGATCCTGTCCGACTTCAATGGACGCCTCGTCGACAAGGGCATCGAACCCGTCTCGAAAAGCGCTTTCAACCGGGCTTCCATCAGGCTCGCCGCGATGAACACGCGCCTCTCCGAAGCACGCGCGATCTTCGAAGGCGTGGCGCCGCAGTTCACGGCCGAAAAGGTCGACGAGCAGACCGTCGTGCTGGGCGAGTTCATCAAGCTGCTCATCTTTGACTTGGTGCAGGAAGACGGCACCGCAATCGGCACCAAGGGAGCCATGGAATTGGCCAGCGCCCATCTCGCCGTGATCCGCGGCCAGGCCGTCTCGGCCGACCGGCGCCGCAAGCTCGAGGCGGACTTCAAGGCCGAGGCGCTGAAAGCCGTCGATCGTGTGGCGAAGGAGACGGGCATGTCCGATGACCTGCGCCGCAACATCAATGCCGAGCTTTTCGGCGTCGCGCCGCCGGCGCCGCGGGCTCGCGCCTGATGGGCCGCGACATCACCCGCGACGCTTGGGCCGCCCTTCGCAGAGCGCAGGGCCGCGTCACGAATGCAGACCCGCTGAAGGCGAGCACGCTGCTGCGCTATCAGCAGGAGATCGAGTGGTCGTGCCAGCAGCACGAAGTGACGATCGTCGAGAAAAGCCGCCGTACCGGTGCGACCTTCGGCGCCGCCGCTGGCGCCGTGCTGCGCTCCTCATCTAAGCGCGGCGCCGGCGGGATGGACACGCTCTACATGGGCACCAGCGCCGACATGGCGAAGGAGTTCGTGGACGCCTGCGCGCTCTGGGCTCGCACCATCGGCAAGGCCATCAAGAGCAGTGGTGAGAGCCTGTTCGACGACGGCTCTGAGGACGGCATCAAGGCGACCCGCATCGACTTCGGAGACTTCGCCATAGTGGCGCTGTCGTCGCGACCTCGATCCCTCCGCGGTCGACAGGGCTTCGTCATCATGGACGAGGCGGCCTTCGTCGACAGCCTGCCGGAGCTGATCAAGGCGGCGATCGCTCTCACCATGTGGGGCGGGCGCGTGCTGATCATCTCGACCCATAACGGGTCCGCCAACGCCTTCGCCCAACTGATCAACGACAGCCGCGCTGGCCGTCTTCCTTACAGCGTGGTGCGCTTCGATCTCGATGAGGCGCTTCAGGATGGCCTTTACGAGCGCATTTGCCTCGTGGCGAAGCGCCCCTGGTCGGCCGAGGCGGAGGCGGACTGGCGCGAGGACCTGGTGAAGCGCTACGGCGATGGCGCCGACGAGGAGCTTTATTGCGTGCCGTCGGCTGGCGGTGGTGTCGTGTTGCCCCGTGCCCTCGTGGAAAGCCGCGCACGGCCCGATGTGCCCGTGGTGCGATACGATCGCCCCGCTGCCTTCAAGCTTGAAGCACCGACCTTCCGCGAGACCGACGCCCTGGCTTGGTGCGAGGATGTGCTGGCGCCGCTGCTGGCCGGGCTCGACAAGCGCCAGGGTCACGCGCTCGGCGAGGACTTCGGCCGCGTCTCCGATCTCACCGTGCTGTGGCCGCTGGCGATCGAGCAGACGCTTCGCCGACGCACGCCCTTCATCGTCGAGCTGCGCAACATTCCCTTCGAGCAGCAGCGCCAAGTGCTGTTCTTCGTCTGCGATCGGCTGCCGCGCTTGCAGGGCATCAAGCTCGATGCCACCGGCATCGGCGGCTACCTCGCCGAGGTCTGCCTGCAGCGCTACGGCGAGCACCTCGTTGAAGAAGTGAAGCTCTCGACGGGCTGGTATCTGGCCGAGGTCGCGCCCTTCAAGGCGGCGTTCGAGGACGACATGATCACAGTGCCGGCCGACGCCGACATCGTGGGTGACCTTGTGACACCGGTCTATAAGGCCGGCATCCCGTCGATACCGCCCCTGCGCCGCACGGCCGAGGACGGCGCCAAGCGCCACTGCGACGCCTTTGTCGCCGGCGTGCTGGCCTATGCGGCCAGCCGGGCCGACCCGATCCGCTTCGATTACATCCCTGCCTATGGGCGGGCAGCCGAAGAGCTACTGGCCGAGGGTGATGAGATCGACCTCGACGGCCGGGGTCGTGGGAGAGTGCTGCTGTGACCAAGATCCTCGGACCCGACGGCGAAGCCGTCTCATCGGCCGCGCTGGCCGCCGAGGTCGCGGCTGCGCAGGAATGGGGCGTACGGTCTGTCCGCCGAGAAGGCGTGGCGTCGGGCCTCACGCCCGAAGGATTAGCCGAGATCCTGCGCGCTGCCGCCGATGGCTACGCGCGCCAGTACCTCACCCTCGCGGAGGAGATGGAGGAGCGATACTGGCACTACGGCGCCCAGCTACAGACGCGCCGCCTCGCCATCGACGGCATCACGCCCGCCGTCGAGGCTTCGGATGCGGTGCCGTCCAAGATCGTCGACGCGGTCAATGCCCTTGTGGAGGATGACGGCTTTTCCGACATGGTGGCGACCCTCCAGGACGCTATCGGCAAGGGTTACGCTGTCTCGGAGATCATTTGGGACTTGAAGGACGGGCTGCTCTACCCGGTGGACTTCCGCTGGCGCGACCCACGTTTCTTCCAGGTCGACAGGATCGACCTGACCACGCTGAGGCTCGCCACCCTAGAGAGCTTCGAGGGCGTGCCTCTCACGCCCTACAAGTTCGTTCGCCACGTGCCTCGCTCGCGCATGGGCGTGACGATCCGAGGTGGGGTCGCCCGCTCGGCCGCCTGGGCCTTTATGATCCAGAGCTTCAGCGTGAAGGACTGGGCAGCCTTCTCCGAGGTCTACGGAATGCCGCTGAGGGTCGGAAAGTACCCAGCCAGCGCCACCAAGGAAGACGTGCGTGTGCTGCTGCGCGCCGTGCGGGCGATCGCTAACGACGCTGCCGCCGTGATCCCGGCCGGGATGGAAATCGCCTTCGAAAAGGTTGAAGGCTCACACGGCTCATCGGTCTTCGGTGAACTCATCGCCTACTGCGACCGCAGCATCTCGAAGATAATCGTCGGTCAGACCATGACGGCCGACGACGGATCGAGCCAAGCGCAGGCGACGGTGCACAACGAAGTACGGCTGGATATCCTGCGCGCCGACGGCAAGGCGACCGGCCGCACCGTGACGCGGGACGTGATCCAGCCCTTCGTGGCCTTCAACTTCGGGCCGCAGCCAGTCTACCCGCGGGTGACCTTCCCAGTAGCAGAGCCCGACGACATCCAGGCCCTGACGACCGCCTTGATCGGTCTTGTGCCGCTCGGCGTGAAGGTGTCGGCCGGCGAGGTGCGGGGCAAGCTCGGTCTCAGCGAGCCGGAAAATGACGACGATCTGTTGACCTCGCCCAAGCCGGCGCCGGTCGCGCCGCCGCCAGGCCAGAACTCGCCGCCCGACGACGGAACGGGCACAAGCGCGCCTCCTGGACCGACCCCGCCTAAACCTCCGAGAGCAGCGGCCGGTCTCTCAGCGCACGTGCCGGGATGTCAGTGCGGCCCGTGCCTCGCGTGGCCGACCCGCCTCGCTGCTGATCCGGCCGAGACGGAGCCGCCTGGCGTGGCCGAGGTTGACGCGCTGCTCGCCGCTGCCATGGCGGACTGGCAGGAGGTTACCGATCCGCTGCTCGGGCCGCTGATGCTCGCCGCCTCGCGCGCATCGAGCTTCGACGAAGCCCTGGCGGCGATCGCCGCCCGTGGCCCGGACGGATCGGCGCTGCTTGAGCGCCTTGCCGAGGCCACCGCCAAGGCGCGGGGCATCGGCGACGTGATGGATTGAGCCGTGGCTGACCCTGCGCCCCGTCGCGGCTTTCAGACACCGGCCGAGGTCACCGACTTCTTCGACCAGAAGGTGCTTCGGCCTGCCTTCTCTTGGCAGGATGTCTGGGCGCAGGAGCACGCCTACGCCTTCACGGTGGCGAAAGCGACCGAGCTGGAGTTGCTCAACACTTTCAAGGCCTCGATCTCGGAGGCCCTGGCCAAGGGGCAGGGCTTCGAGACCTGGCGCAAAGACCTGCTGCCCCAACTTGCCGCAATCGGCTGGGACCAGCCGAAGCTGGTAGATGATTTGACCGGCCAGCAGCCGCCCCGGATGGTTGACTTCACTGCGCCACGCCGCCTTCAGACGATCTTCCAGGCCAACATGGCGACGGCGCGCTCGGCGGGACAGTGGAACCGCGCCCAGCGAACCAAGGGGGGGCTGCCCTACATCCTCTACGTCCGCACTTCGTCTGCCGAGCCGCGTCTCGAGCACCTGACCTGGGTCGGCCTCATCCTGCATGTGGATGACCCCTTCTGGCAGACGCACTGGCCGCCGAACGGCTGGGGCTGCAAGTGCTCTATCCGCCAGATCACTGGCCGCGAGCGCGACAAGCTGCTGTCGACGCCGCCAGGCGACGGCGGGATCTCATACACGACGGACGTCCCCGACAACGGACCGCCCCGCATTTTCACGAACAGCCGCACCGGCGAGGTCACGTCGGTCCCAGCCGGCATCGATCCTGGCTGGGGTGGCAACCCTGGCCTCGATCGCGCTCAAACGCTGGTGACGCGCGTTACCCAGCAGCTCGAGCAAGCCAGTGAGGCCGACGCACGCTCCGCCATCGCGGCTATCGCCGCCTCGGACATGCCGCGGGTCGTGGCCGGCCTACCCGACGAGATCACGGTGCCGGTCGCGCTGACGCCGGCGGCCGTGGGTGAGCAGCTAGGAAGCAAAGGACCCCTCGTGGTCGAGGCTTCGAACCGAGACATAGGTCCCAGCGGCGAGTTCTATCCGCAGATCCAGCCCGCAATCGACGACGGCTCGCTCGTGGTCGACCAGCCGAGGGGAACCGCATCGTGGATCTCCCGTGTGGCGGGCGTCGTGCGGCAGGTTTTTGTCCAGGCTGTCGACCGTGGCCGGCGAGTGCTTCTGAAGGGCTTTAAGCCCGTCTGAAAGGAGCCTTCGAGTGCTGTTCCAACTTCACACCTCACAAACTTTTTCGGGGCGGTTTACACAGGGAAGGCACTTCACACCTTCAAACGGTTTGGCGAGCGCGCCTCGACCCATTTCCCTGGAGAGAACGCCTTCCGGAATTTGCCACCTGTTCTTGCCGATCGGCAAAGCGAAGATGGCAACCGCGACCAGCAGAACCATCGACTTCCCTGGGGATCTCACTCGATCCCGCCAGATCCCGCATAATCCCGCCCACTGCCACCAGATCTTGCCGGTCACAAGACGCACCCTATCCGGCCGTGACGGCCTTGAAGAGCCTCGCCGCCGCCGTGAAGGCGATCGTCGGGCCGGGCTGCAAGGTCGGCTATGCGGCGGACTGGACGGAATATCATTCGCATCGGCCGGCCGACGGCTCGAACGACGTCGTCTTCAACATGGACCCGCTATGGTCCGACCCGAACATCGCCTTCGTCGGAATCGACAATTACCTGCC
>JAYVMK010000023.1:0-5471 GCA_043758995.1 Lichenibacterium sp.
GTGGCAAAAGAACAGCCGGCAAGTCTGCGGCCTTTCCTCATGGATGCCGCAGCCGCGGGCCTGCACCACGTGCCGACACCACTGACCCGGACCCTTGTCGAGTTCCGGAATGCCGAAAGCCTTGCAGCAGACCGTACAGGTCTCGCAGAAGCGCCCCGGCACGAGGCCGGGTGCCGCGGAGGCCATCGCCGGTGCGAGCGTCATGCCGACAGCCTCTGTTCGGCCTGCAGTTGGTCGATCATGGCCTTGGCGCGCGAGCCGCTGATCCGGGCGATATCGTCCTGATACTTCAGCAGCACGCCCAGCGTGTCGTCGACCATGGCGGGGTCGAGCGCCACGGCGTCGAGTTCGGTGAGTGCCGTGGCCCAGTCGAGCGTCTCGGCGACACCGGGCAACTTGAAGAGGTCCTCCCGGCGCAGGCGCTGCACGAAGGCGACGATCTCGCGCGTCAGGATCTCGGCGGCACGCGGCGCCTTCTCGGCCAGAATGCGGGTCTCTCGTTGCGCATCGGGATAGTCGATCCAGTGATAGAGGCAGCGACGCTTCAAAGCGTCGTGGATCTCACGCGTGCGGTTCGACGTGATGATGACGATGGGGGGCTCCGGCGCCGCGATGGTGCCGAGTTCCGGCACCGTGACCTGAAAATCCGAGAGAATTTCCAGCAAGAAGGCCTCGAAGGCCTCGTCGGTGCGGTCGAGTTCGTCGATGAGCAGGACCGGCGGACCTTGCTCCTGGGGCTCCAAAGCCTGGAGCAGCGGTCGCTTGACGAGGTAGCGGGCCGAAAAGACGTCCTCCGCCAGACGGTCCCGGTCGGTCGCGCCGGCCGCCTCGGCCAGGCGGATCGCCATCATCTGCCCGGCATAGTTCCACTCATAGACGGCGCTGGCGACGTCCAGCCCCTCGTAGCATTGGAGGCGAATGAGCTTGCGCCCGAGCGCCGTGGCCAGGACCTTGGCGATCTCGGTCTTGCCGACGCCCGCTTCGCCTTCGAGCATCACCGGGCGGCCCATGCGCAGCCCGAGAAACAGCACGGTGGCGAGAGCCCGGTCGCCGATGTAATGCGCGCCCTCCAGCAGAGCCGCCGTTTCGTCGATGGTCGTGGGAAGCGGGATCATGGACCTCGTCGGCGCTGGCAGTCCGGAGACGGCGTCCGCTGATCGCGGAAGCGCCTCGCGTTGGTAGATTGCAGAAAATCCGCTTGCGACGAAAGTCTTTTAGGGCGGACCTGAACGGGGGACGATCGACAGCCTCCCCTGGTTCAACGCCGGACGCTCCCCCTATCCCATGTGGAAAGGCGTGAGACTCGGCGAAGGTGACTTCCGCGCTTTGGCTCGAGATCCCGCATCGTCCGCCGAGGTCGTCTGACCCTCGCCCCTAAGCCCCTTTCCAAGGGGAGAGGGGAGCCCGCCATAGCTTGTCAGCCGCGCGCGGCCTTGACCGCCCGGCGCGCCATGACGCCGATGAGATGGGCTCGGTATTCGGCGTCGGCATGCATGTCGGAGTTCAGCCCCACGGGCGAAGCTTGGACACCGGAGATCGCCGTCTCGGAAAACTCGCCCTGCAGCGCCGCCTCGAACTCCGTCGCGCGAAAGACGCCAGAGGCACCAGCGCCCGTGACCGTGACCCGGATCTCGCCGTCGGCGCGCTCCGCCACGAATACGCCCACCATGGCGTAGCGGGAGGCCGGATTGCGGAATTTCTCGTAGCCGGCACGCTTCGGGATCGGCCAGGAGATGGCAGTGATGATCTCGCCTTCGTCCAGCGCCGTTTCGAACAATCCGAGGAAGTACTCGTCGGCTCCGATCTCGCGGCGGTCGGTGACGATCGTGGCGCCGAGCGCCAGGGCGGCGGCGGGATAATCGGCCGCGGGATCGTTGTTGGCGAGAGACCCGCCCATCGTGCCGCGCGCCCGCACCGCCGGGTCGCCCACCACGCCCGCCATGTCGGCCAGCGCCGGAATGGCACCCTGCAACAGTTCGGAGGTTGCGATCTCGCCGTGGCGCGTCAGGGCGCCGATGACGATGCGGTCGGCTTCGCGGCGGAGGCCGGACAGCGTGTCACGCAACGCGCCGAGATCGATGATGTCGGACGGGCTCGCGAGCCGCAGCTTCATGGCGGGCAGCAGCGTCTGGCCGCCGGCGAGGAACTTCGCCTCCGCATGGGCCGAGAGGAGTGCCGTCGCATCCGATACGGTCGAGGGCCGGTGATAGTCGAAGGCGTACATGGAGACGATCTCCCGAGCGAAAGGTTGAGACGTTCCGCCCTCGCCGCTCGGCCCCGCGACGGCGAGGGACACGGATAGGACGGTTGGATCGGGCGACGTCGGTCGGCCGCCTGCGCGAGTGGACCGACGCTACTCCGCTGCCATCTGCATCGGCCTGCGTCGGATGGCGCGCCAGACCGCGAGAGGCGTCGCCGGCATGGCGATGTCCTCGTGACCGAGTGCATCCGTGATGGCGTTGATGACGGCGGGCGGCGCCGCGATGGCGCCGGCCTCGCCACAGCCCTTGATGCCCAACGGGTTCGAGGGGCAGCGCGTCTCCGTCGTCTCGACCGAGAAGCGCGGGAAGTCGTAGGCGCGCGGCATCTGGTAATCCATATAGCTCGCCGTCAGGAGCTGACCGGAACTGTCGTAGACGGTGCCCTCGTAGAGCGCCTGACCGACGCCCTGGGCGATGCCGCCATGCACCTGTCCTTCGACGATCATCGGGTTGATGAGCACGCCGAAATCGTCGACCGCGACCCAGCGCTCGATCCGGGTCACACCCGTGTCGGGATCGATCTCGACTTCGCAGATGTGGACACCCGACGGGAAGGTGAAGTTGGTCGGGTCGTAGAAGGCGCCCTCCTTCAAGCCCGGCTCGAGCTCCTGGCCATTGAACTTGTGCGCCACATAGGCCTGCAGCGCCACGGAGGCGAAGTCGATCGACTTGTCGGTGCCTTTGACGGTGAACTTGCCGTCCTTGAACTCGATGTCGCCTTCGGCGGCCTCGAGGACATGGCCGGCGACCTTACGGGCCTTGGTCTCGATCTTGTCGAGCGCTTTCACGATGGCCGACATGCCGACCGCGCCGGAGCGAGACCCATAGGTCCCCATGCCCATCTGCACCTTGTCGGTGTCGCCATGGACGATCGACACATTGTCGATCGGAATGCCGAGCCGGTCGGAGACGAGTTGGGCGAAGGTCGTCTCGTGGCCCTGGCCGTTACTGTGGGAGCCCGTCAGCACCTCGACGGTACCGACCGGATTGACCCGCACCTCGGCCGATTCCCACAGACCCACGCCGGCGCCGAGCGAGCCGACCGCCGCTGACGGCGCGATGCCGCAGGCCTCGATATAGGCCGAGAAGCCGAGGCCGCGCAGCATGCCGCGCCTCTCGCTCTCCGCCCGCCGCGCCGGAAAGCCTGCGTAGTCCACCGTGGCGAGCGCCTTATCGAGCGAGGCCGCGTAGTCGCCCACGTCGTAGCACATGATGACGGGGGTCTGATGCGGGAAGCTCGTCACGAAATTCTGGCGGCGGAACTCGGCCGGATCGCGCTTCAACTCGCGCGCCGCGACTTCCATGAGCCGCTCGACCACGAAGGTCGCCTCGGGCCGACCGGCGCCGCGATAGGCGTCGACCGGTGCGGTGTTGGAGTAGACGGCATCCACTTCGACGTAGATCGCCGGGATGTCGTACTGGCCCGAGAGCAGCGGCGCGTAGAGGTAGGTCGGCACCGACGACGAGAAGGTCGACAGGTAGGCGCCGAGGTTTGCCACCGTATGGACCCGCAGGCCCAGGATCTTGCCGGAGGCGTCGGTGGCGAGTTCGGCGTGAGTCACGTGGTCCCGGCCATGGGCGTCCGCCAGGAAGGCTTCGGTGCGATCGGCGGTCCATTTCACCGGACGGCCCACCTTCTTGGCGGCCCAGACGCAGACCGTCTCCTCGGCATAGATGAAGATCTTCGAGCCGAAACCGCCGCCGACATCGGGCGCGATGACGCGCAGCTTGTGTTCGGGTGCGATGCCGACGAAGGCCGAGAGGACCAGCCGCGCCACATGGGGGTTCTGGCTCGTCGTGTAGAGCGTGAAGCTCTCGGTGCCGCTGTCGTAGTCGCCGACCGCAGCGCGCGGCTCCATGGCGTTGGGGATCAGCCGGTTGTTGACGAGGTCGATCTTCGTCACGTGGGCGGCGCGGGCGAAAGCGGCCTCGGTCGGCTCCTTATTGCCGAGGTGGAACTCGAAGACGGTATTGTCGGGCGCGACCTCGTGGACGGGCTCGCCGCCGACGGTCCGGGCGGTCGCGGTGTCGACCACGGCGTCGAGTACCTCGTAATCGACGACGATCTTCTCGGCAGCATCCTTGGCCTCGGCGGAGGTCTCGGCGATGACGACGGCGACATGGTCGCCGACATAGCGCACCTTGCCCTGGGCCAGTGCCGGATGCGCCCCGGCCTTCATGGGTGAACCATCCTTGGAATGGATCATCCAGCCGCAGATCAGGCCGCCGATCTTGTCGTCGGCCAGATCCTGCCCGGTGAAGATCGCCACGACGCCCGGCGCCGCAGCGGCCTCGGCGGTGTCGATCGACAAGATGCGGGCATGGGCGTGCGGCGAGCGCAGGAAGACGGCATGGGCCTGGCCGTGCCGGTTCACGTCGTCGACATATTGGCCCTTGCCCGTGATGTAGCGCTTGTCCTCGCGACGGAGAACGGGGGCGCCGATGCCGGTTGCACTCATGGGGCTTCCTCCGAAACGGGGCGGGCCGGGCAGCTATTCGATCGGTCTCGGGTCCGTCGGACCTCGGACACGCCGCTCCGGTGAAAACGGTCAGGCGGGACGCTACTCGGCCGCGAGGGCGGTGATCTCGGCGGGAGCCGCCATGGCGGCAGCGCCGGCTTCCACAGCTTTCACGATATTGTGGTAGCCGGTGCAGCGGCAGATGTTGCCTTCCAGCTCCTCGCGGATCGTGTGCTCGTCGAGGTGGTGGCCCTTGCGGGCCACGAGGTCGACCGCCGTCATGATCATGCCCGGCGTGCAATAGCCGCACTGGAGTCCGTGATGCTGGCGAAAGGCCTCCTGCATCGGATGAAGGTCTGCGCCTCGCGCCAGCCCCTCGATGGTCGTCACCGCGGATCCATCGCAGGACAGGGCGAGGGACGTGCAGGACTTGATGGCGCAGCCGTCCACATGGACCACGCAGGCACCGCATTGACTCGTGTCGCAGCCGACGTGGGTGCCGGTCAGGCGGAGATCGTTCCGTAGAAAATCGACCAGCAGGGTGCGGGGATCAACGTCCCGTCGCACGACCTTGCCGTTCACCGTCATCGAGACCGTCGGCATAATCTCTCCCTGCGCTGAACCTCGTTCCCGGCGTCGTCGACGTCACGGACGGGTTGTGTTTTGCGCAGTCTGGAGCGGCTCCAGACGACGGTCAAGCTGATGTTGGCCGCTGAGGACGGACAGGCGGTTGACCGGACGGCAGTCGACC
>JAYVMK010000024.1:0-5478 GCA_043758995.1 Lichenibacterium sp.
ATCGTCGTCATGACCCTGGTGGCGGCGGGCATCGCCGCCTTGGTGCTGATCGTGCTTCTCGCGCTTCCCAGTACGCGAGACTTCTTTTTGCAGCGCGCCACGCTGGAGCAGGACTACGACGAGGGCGTCACCGGGCGTTTCGGCAACCAGGTCCGCTCGATTCCCATGCTGCTCGACCACATCAACGGGTTCGGGCCGCTGCGCTTTCGGCTGATCTTCGGGCTCGAACCGCACAATTCGTACATCAACGCCTTCGCATCCTACGGCTGGCTGGGCGGCTTCGCCTTCCTGCTGCTCGTCATCGTCACGACGATGATCGGCTTCCGCGTCGCCTGGAGACCCTCGCCCTATCGGCGGGTCGCGCAGGTCTTCTGGCCGTCGCTGATGGTGTTCCTGCTACAGGGCTTTCAGATCGACATCGACCATTGGCGCCATGTGTTCCTGATGCTCGGGGCCGTTTGGGGAATCGAGACCGCGCGACATCGCTGGCTCGAGCGCCACGCCCAAACCGATCAGGCGCTGAGCCGAAACTCGATGGCATCGCCGTCGGGCAGCAGCCCGCGGTAGAGCGACGTGATGGCGGCGACATGCCGGTCGAGAGTGGCCGGCGCCGCCCAGTAGCTGTCGTAGGCGGCCCGCGACAGAGCATCGACATCCGCCGCCTGATAGCGCCGCAGCGCGTGAACGAGGTCTTCGACGTCGTTGCGACCGAACCAGAAGCCGCTCACGCCATCCTCGACGCAGTCCCGGCCGGCGCAGCCGTCCGACACGATGATGGGAGTGCCGAGGGCCTTGGCCTCCAGCACGGTGAGGGGCTGGCCTTCATACCAGATCGACGGAAACACGAGTGCGCCTGCCTCGCGCAGCGCGCGCTGGACCTCCTCCGGGCCCTGCCATCCCGTGATCCGCACCTCGGGGTAGCGTCGCGCGAGTTCGCCGCGCAGGGGGCCATCCCCGACGAACAGAGCCTCTACCCCGGCCTGCCGCGCCGCCTCGGCGAAGAGGAAGGGACCCTTTTCGGGCGAGATGCGCCCCACGAAGGTCAGCGGCCCGCGCGCGCCCTTCCGCTTCGGGCCCAGCGGCGCGACGCCGATCGGGTTTGAGATCAGGTGCAGGCGCGCCGCCTTCGGCAGGTGCTGCCCTATGGCGTCGAGCTGAAACTGCGAGATCGCCACGATGTCGGAGAAGCACTCCGGCAGATGGGCGATGCGCTCCATGATCAGATTACGCGCGGCGCGCCACAGTTTGCGGCTGTAGCTGCGCGAGTCGCAATTCGTCGCCCAGCAGGCGGCCGAGAGGGGCTTCAGTCCGCAGGGCTCTTCGGTCCGGTAGTTGAAGAAACCGCCGTTGGGGCACATCAACGAATATTCATGCAACGTGTAGGTCGCCGGCAGGCCGGACCTCGCGATGGGACCGGCGATGGCGGGCGAGAGCGCCTTGGCCCAACCATGGACGTGGATCACCGTGCTGTCCCGTGGGAGCGTCGACAGCAGGGTTTCGAGAGCTTTCGCGGCCGAGGCGTTCCAAAGCCCTTGGGCCGCAGCCGCGACGATGGACCTGTGACCGATGAGGTCGTGCTGCCCGAGGCAGATCGTCCGGATCCCCTCGGATTCCAGTTCCGGGGCGATCGGCCCTGCCGCCGCGAAAACGATGGGCCGATGGCCCTGTCGCTTGAGGCCGATCGCGCTGTCGAAGGCGACCCGCGCCTGACCGCCCGTCACCGCGGCATGGTCGAGCACAAGGACGATCGTGAGAGGTGACAGACTTCGCGTCATGGCCGGGCACTCGCGATCGGGAGCATCATTGCGTCGTCGTCTAGATCGCGCGAAAGCGCGGCAGCGGCGAGCACCCTCTCTCCGCAAGGTGAACGACGCGTTCTCACAGGATCCTCATCGAAAACTCCGGCTCGGTTGAAACTCTTCCACACTGGATCCGTAACTGCATAGTCCCCACACCAAGGGGTCCAAGTTTACTCGGAGAAGAAGATGAGCATTGTCTCTGGCAAGTCGCGCGCGCTCGCTGGCGTGGCTGTTGCCGTATCGCTGGTCGTCGTACCGGTCACGGCCTGGGCCAAGAACCCCATGGTCGGCGGTGCCCCCATGTATGCCAACAAGCCGATCGCTGAGAATGCGAGCCACGCCAAGAACCTGACGACCCTAGTGGCGGCAGTGAAGGCGGCGGGTCTCGTCGATACGCTGGCGAGCCCGGGCCCGTTCACGGTCTTCGCCCCGACCAATGCCGCCTTCGCCAAGCTGCCGAAGGGCACCGTTGCGACGCTTCTGAAGCCCGAGAATATCGAGACTTTGAAGAAGATCCTGACCTATCACGTCGTACCCGGCACCCTGACCGCTGCCGATCTGATGAGCCAGGTGAAGGACGGCGGCGGCAAGGCCGAGCTGAAGACCGTCGCTGGCGACGTTCTGACGGTTCAGCAGGTCGGCAAGGGCTTGACGGTGACCGATGCCAAGGGTGATGTCGCCCATGTCACCACCGCCAATGTCATGCAGTCGAACGGTGTCGTGCACGTCATCGACACCGTGATGCAGCCTGGCGGCTGACCCAACTCTGACCGGACCCGCCATGCTCGACAGTCCTGCCTTGCGCGACGCTACGCCGACCGGTGTTGCATCGCGTCCGGCTTGGCCCTGGGCATTCATGGCCTGCGCTGGCCTGATGGGTGCGGCAGGGGTGATGGTCGGAGCGGCGGGTGCTCACAATGGTGGCGGCGAACTCACTCGGATCTCCTCGGAGTTCCTTCTGATCCACGCCGCCGTCCTTGTGGCGGCGAGTGCCGTGTCGTTGGTCCTGGGCCGACGCTCCGCTGTCTGGGTGATGGCCCTGGGCCTCCTCGCCGTCGGCGCGGTGCTGTTCAGCGGCGAACTCGCAATGGCCGGGCTGCTCAACCGGCGACCGGTGCCTTTGGCGGCGCCGACCGGCGGGCTCTGCCTGATTGCAGGATGGCTTCTCCTGGCCTTGAGCGCCGTCTTCAATGGATTTCGCAGGCGTTGAAGAACGCCTGACGTTGGAGAATTCTTTGACTCCCCCTCTCCCCGGCGGTTGTGGACTCGAGCCGACCAGGACTTGGCAGGCAGGGAGCCGGCCGATAGCGTAGTCTCGGCCTCGTTAGTCGTTCCGCTCGTTGTGGGAACACCGAGGCGGGATGAAGGGCCGATGCTGGAACAGAGGCGTGACCTGGTCGATCTCATGGACCGGGTGGCGGCGCGCGATCGGATCGCCTTCGAAGAGCTGTACAAGGCCACGAGCGCCAAGCTCTACGGCGTCGTCGTCGGCATTCTCGGGCGCCGAAGCCTCGCCGATGAAACGTTGCAAGAAATCTATGTCCGCATATGGGAGCGCGCGGGCGATTTCGACTCCACCAAAGGGTCGCCGATCGCCTGGATGGCGACCGTGGCGCGCAACCGGGCGCTCGATGAGGTTCGGCGTGCGAAAGCCGCCCCGATGTTGGCACTGCCCGAAGGGTTCGACATCGCCGCCGAGACGGAGAACCCCCTGGAGGCGATGGAAGGGAGCGATCGGCTTCGGGCCTTGATGGCTTGTCTCGATCAGCTCGACAGCGAGAAACGCGAAGCTGTGCTTCTCGCCTATTACCGAGGCTGTAGCCGGGAGGTCCTATCCCGGCGCTACGGAAGGCCAGTGCCGACCATCAAGACCTGGCTGCATCGCAGCCTGATCCAGCTGAGACTCTGCTTGCGCCAATGACCGAGCCTGATGACAGAGATATGCTCGCCGCCGAATACGTTCTCGGGACGTTGGACGCCGACGAGCGCGCGGAGGTTTCGACCCGCCTCGCCGGTGACGCGGATCTCGGGCGCGCTGTGGCGGCCTGGGAGGAGCGGCTTGCGCCTCTGATTTCCACGATCCGCAGCATCGTCCCGCCGGACGCCGTGTTCGAAGCCTTGATGACCCGGTTGTTTGGTTCGGTCCGTTCTACTGAGTCGGCGCGGGCGCCGGTGGAGCTACTCCGGAGGCATCTGCGCCGTTGGCAGGGCGCATCGGGCGGGCTGGCTCTTCTTGCGGCGTCTCTCACCGCTTGGATCGCGTTGCGCGAAACGACGCCGGGGCTTCCGTCCGGCTCTCACGTGACGGCTGTGCTGCAACGCGACGCTGGCGCACCCGCCATGGTGCTCGACATCGACCTCGCGACACGGCGTCTCACCATCACTCCCGTGCTCGCCGCAGCGCCCGCCGGACGATCATATGAATTGTGGATCATCGACCCGGCGCTCGGAAACCCGCGCTCGTTGGGTCTGGTCGCGCAGCAAGCCGATGGGCATCAATCCCTCACGGCCTACGACCCTGCCGTGATCACCGGTGCCACTTACGCGGTCACGGTGGAACCGGCGGGCGGTTCTCCGACCGGGCAGCCGACCAGCGCGCCGATTTTGACTGGTAAGCTCGCATCGACCCGCTCCTGACGGGTTGATTTCGCCTTTGATCCATCCAATATCGGCCGGATGAGAGGCGCCGCGCTCCTCCATCGACGTTAGGTCAGCCGTTTCGGATCTTGCCGAAGCAGCGCTCCTCTGTTGTTTGTTTCGCGAGCATTCTGGGCCAGCCTCAGCGTTCCAGCGTCGTCAGGGAAGATCCTCATGAGCACACCTACCGGAGAGGCACTGCCCGCCCAAACCGAGGTGTTAACCAGCGAGGAGTCAGCGAAGCGACTGAAGGCCGAGATGCTCGGGACCATCCCGAGCCTCCGTGCCTTTGCATTCTCGCTCTGCGGTAACGGTGACCGGGCGGATGATCTTGTCCAGGAAACCTTGATGAAGGCCTGGATCAATCAGAAATCGTTCACGCATGGCACCAGTATGTCGGCGTGGCTGTTCACGATCCTGCGTAACGTCTTCTATTCCGAATACCGCAAGCGGCGGCGCGAGGTGGAGGATGCGGAAGGCACGATGGCGGCCCGGCTCGTGTCCGTCCCCGAGCAGAACGGACACATGGATCTTCAGGATCTGCGCAGTGCCCTGGCGAAGTTGCCGCCCGAGCAGCGCGAAGCCTTGATCCTGGTCGGTGGGTCAGGCTTCGCCTATGAGGAAGCGGCGCAGATTTGTGGCTGCGCCCTGGGTACGCTGAAAAGCCGCGTCAATCGCGCGCGTACGGCCATCGCCAACCTGATGGCCATCGAATCCACCGGCGACGTCGGTCGTCCCGAGTGGCACTCCATGGGCGACCTCGGCAGCATCATGATGTGGGAGCGGAACTGACCGACGACTAGGCATGCCCGTCGCTCTCAGGCCATCACCATCAATTGCGAGACCGGGTCACTCTCCCAAACCGGCGCTCCATCCGGATTTTGTCTCGGCGATGAAGTCATCGAGACGCGTTTCCGCAATAGCGCTCCGTAGCCCGGCCATCAGGCTCTGATAGTAGCTCAGGTTGACCCAGGTCAGCAGCATCATACCGAGGATCTCCTCGGATTTGACCAAATGATGCAGATAGGCCCGCGAATAGTCC
>JAYVMK010000025.1:0-6066 GCA_043758995.1 Lichenibacterium sp.
CCTGCTCCTGTCCACCGTGGTGTTTCAGAATGAGCCCTATTGACGGTCATGCGCGCTGAGACGTTTCTGCGCCGGCAGGATGGCGCCGTCGCGGTCGAATTCGCCTTCGTGGTGCCGGTGCTCCTGGTCCTTCTCTTCGCCGGCTACGAGGGAACCCGGATCGCCACGGCGTCCATGCGGCTCAACGACAGCGCTCAGATGATGGCCGATCTCGTGTCGCGGCAGACCTCCGTCATGCCGCGCAGATGAGCGATTTCTGCGACGGCATCAAACTCGCCATGACCCCCCTCTCCACCGCCAGCTACCGCGCCACGGTGGCGAGCGTTACTCATACGGCCTCGGGCGTCGTGGTCGATTGGCAGGACACGAAATGCGGGAGCGGCAGTTCGATCGCCTCGGCCGCAACGCTGGCAGCACCTTACATCCCGTCCGTCAATGACACCGTCATCATGGTTCAAGCGGCCTACGACTATCGTCCGCTGGTCAACAACGTCGTCTCGCCCGCCGTCACCCTGGTCAGGACGGGCTACGCACGATCGCGGGGCGGCACCCCGGTCTCGCATTATTGAATCCTGCCAGCGCGACACGTCATCGGCGCACCCCCCGCCGCGGCTCCGGCCTTTGCCTGCCTCCGCCCGGCCGAGACAGCCTACGATCAGGGCCGGAGATTGGCGCTGGCCCTTCAGGAGTTCAAGGCACTGGGCTGCACCGCGCCACCGCTCCTCTCGATCATCTCGCGCAGGAGGATGGCTCGCCGGACGAGAGACGCTGTTCATGCCAAACCCGCATCTTCCGACATCCTGCAACACCGAGAGTATATGTGGAGGAGAGTTGTAGCATTCGCATCGCTCGCACTCGGGCCTTGACTGAAAACGCCTGGCCAGGCTTCCTCCGACACGCCGCCATAGGCCGCGGCGGCGCTGTACCACCAGGGTTCTACTTCAGGAGGCACACGACGACGTTCAGACGAACCGCGCCACCTCAGACGCGAGTTGAATTTTCCACAGGACGGAACTATCGGTAGACGGCTTCTTCAGCGATGCTTTCGGGAGTGACCATGACCCACCTGCACGAAACGGACGCGTCGAGCCTGAAATCTCATGTCGACAGGGCAGACACTGCCGCAGAAACGCAAGGCGGGACTGAGCAATTTCAAGATCAGGCGGCTCGGTCTCGCGTCAGATCGCAATCAAGCGAACAAACCGACTTACCGCCGACCCAAGCTAGTGGACCTGCTGAAGAGCGACAAACCCTGGCCCAAGGCGCGAACGTTCAGAATACCCTGAAGAGATCTAAGTCGAGCAGCCACATCGTCGATTATGCACCATCGACAATGCCAAGCCGCTCCGACCTCCTGGCAATGAGCCGAACCTTGAACGACAGGTTGGGCGATCTCGAAACGTTTCGGCAGAACGCACCCAAGCCGCTGCCCGCGCCGGTAGAGAAGGAGATCAGCGACCTTCGCGAGGTCGGACAAAGACTTTTGGAATTGGTGCCCGTCACTGAACGCATCACACAGGCTCTGGTAACCGAGACTTCGCGTGACGCCATCGATGAGATCGTCGCTCATCCGCGAGACGTCGAGCATTTAGAGAGCCCTACTTCGGCCGCTGGGGGACTGGAGGCGCCCAGTTCGGCGGCCGGCGCTTCGACATCTGCCGACAGAGCCGAAGAGGTTGATGTAGACGGGAAAGTCGTTCATTCCGCACCGAAACGAAGCGCCGTGCAGATGGCACGAGATACCGCGATTGAAGTCGGCATGGAAACGCTCATTCAGAGCTTCTCGTTCTTTGTCGGAGGTCTTATTGCCGCTCCTATCAACAGGCGCACCGAACAACAAGATGAGACCAAGAATGTTCTCGCGCACGTCGTGACGCTAGCGACGATATCGGTATTTATTATGTCGGTGATCGAGGATGCCGTTAGGTCAAATCGATCAAAGAGGCTTGATCTGGAGGCGGTACTGGGGCGTGCCTTGGTTCCGACCGCTCCTCTAGGTCTTTATATTGCGGCGATTTGCAAAGGAACGCTATCCAGCTCTGGCGTACCGAATACCAGAGCCGTGGCTACAGTCGTCGTCAATCAGCTTGTAAACCGCATCGTCGCCGTCAAGACGCACCGAAATCCACTCAACAAAGATGATCTCAAAGACAAGGCTATCGACCTAGCGAGTTACGGCACAGCCTGGATGCTCGTTAGTAGCGGGGCAGGATTCAAGAACTACGTGACAGGCTCCAGCGGACTTGTGGCCAGTGAGGCGTTAAAAAGCAATTTAGTCGGCATCTTGAACACATCGCTGGCGTTTGGGGCCGCCGAAGGGATGGGACGCGTTTTGCCCGGATCGGTGAGAACGTTTTTCCGGGATCGCTATGGTCGAATGGTTCCTGTCTCGGTCAGTGCACCAGAAGACGCCAGCGATCAGGCGCTTCGCGAGGCAACGAAGACACAAGTCGGACTGGGCGATGAGCTGAAATGGAAAGACATTCCAAATGAGCTTTGGCAGGGGACGAAAAGTGCTGCAACAACTGTGCTT
Source organism: Lichenibacterium sp. (assembly GCA_043758995.1). Taxonomy (GTDB): domain Bacteria; phylum Pseudomonadota; class Alphaproteobacteria; order Rhizobiales; family Beijerinckiaceae; genus Lichenihabitans. The sequence continues at coordinate 2,534 of JAYVMK010000025.1, forward strand.
TTTTACGAAACGGTTTTCAATGGCCTTGGTTTGGAAGGAATGGTCGGGGCCAGTGACCCAAACCCGCTAAGCCCTGCCTTTAAGCAAGCCGCCATCGACGGCGGCACCTTCGGCGTGTACCTCCCGATTGTACGCGCATCCGGGCTCTCCCTTCGTCCTGAGAACAAATATAGACCCTACGAACAAAGCCGAGAGATGACTGGAAGCTCGACACACCCTCGTCAAGTCGACGATGTATGAACGACCCATGATGGCCTTCGAAGTGGAACAGAACTCACGTCTGTGCTGCAACTATAAGTCGAAACAGCGTGGCGGCCAGCCGTGGATTGTCTTGTTTTGGGCAGCGCCTGGACTGGTACTCTGAGGCAATCAGACGACCCACGGCGGGCATGACGAGCGCGAGTCTGGGAAGCATGTCCTCGACCGCATCACTCGTCCTGACGGCGGAGCCGCTTATGGACCCTGAAGGCCAGTGTGTACATGAGGCCGAGATCCCGTTCCGCCTTGGCGTTCAACGGGCCGAGTCGATCCAAGGTGGTCTCGTGGTCCCGAGAAGTCTCGCTCCACCATGGGGATCGACCCGGTTGCGCCGCTCTTCAGGCGCGCGCCCTCGGACGGACAGTCGTGGCATCCAGAGCCTGAGATCGGCGTTGACTCGTGGAAGCGGCGAAGCGCCCCGCTGACGGGATCAGTAGAAGATCAGGAGATCAGGATATGTCGGACTCGAACGCTGAATCGGAGCACGACTCCAAGCGGCCGATCTCGACCGGACCCAATGCCCGGCCGCGCGACGAACCCATCGGCCAATCCAGTGGGGGTGAACCCGACGACAGCAGCAAGGCTGTCGAGATCAGCCCCGAAGAAGAGAAGCGCATCGCCGACAAGATCCTGGACCGCTGAGGGTGGGCGACTCCGCAGGCATGTTGGCCTTGAGCCTGCGCTGGCGGCTGCTTCTCATCAGTCGCGAACGAACGAGGCCGGCGCGCGAGCGAGGAACGACGATCACGTCGCGTCGAAGTCCTTCACGGCCTGATGCACGAGCTGCATCGCCTCGTCGGGATCACCGCGGCGCACGGGGCGGAATTCCTTGCCCGCCAGCCTGTGGTAATGCTCGAAGAAAGCCTCGATCTCGCCCACCATCGGCGGCCGGAGGTCGGACAGCGACGTGACGTAATTGTGCGTATGGGTGTGGGTCGACACGCCGATCAGGCGGTCGTTGCGCTCACGGCGAGCGTCGCGTCCCGTCTGCTCGGCCTCGATGGCGCCGATCACCCTCACCTTGATGACGCAACCCGGAAAGGCGCCCGCCTCCATCAGCACGAGGATGTCGAGAGGATCGCCGCCGCCGCCTTTGGTCGAGGGCACTTAGCCGTAGTCATAGAGGAACGAGCCCCCTTCCGGCAGCACGCCCTCGAGTTCGAAGACGCCGAGCGTCTCGTCGTAGGCCTATTTGTTACGGCTGCCCTTGGGCGTCTCGATGACGACCACGACCTCGTCGTCGGTGAAGGCCGGCAAGCGGTCGAAAGACCCTGTCGGCATCGTCGGCCCGTGCTCCTGTGCCCCCGATCCAGGCTCGACCATCGCGCCTCGATCCCGGGCCCAAGCAATATTTGCGATCCAGAGACTGTTGCGCGCTCGACCGATCGCCTCCCCGTCACCTGTCGCTGTCGGTCGGCAGGACGATGCCGACCCGTTGGGCCGCATTGACGATGTGGCGCTCCATGGCCTGACGGGCGTCCTCGGCCGATGCGCGCAGGATGGCGTCGTGGATCGCCGTATGTTCTGCGATGGTGATCTCGACGATGTCGCCGACGGGAACACGCCGGCGCGCCGCCATGATGCTCTCCCGCATATGTTCGGACACGAAGCCGACCACGCGCGCGATGTAATCGTTGCCGGTCGCCAGGGCGACGGCGCGATGGAACTCGAGGTCGGCGTCGACACCCTGGTTGGCCCATTTGTCGTCGCCGCGCATCCGGTCGAGCGCCGCCGAGATGACGGCGAATTGCGCCGGGGTTCCGCGTTTCGCCGCGAGACCTGCCGCCCGCACCTCCAGCATGGCGCGGAGTTCGAAGACGTTGGTGAAGGCCGCCCGGTTGGTGGCCGTGTCCTGTTCGATGCGCAGGATGGGGGAGGGGGAGGCCCGAACCACGAAGGCGCCGATCCCCTGCCGGGACTGGACGACGCCGTCCGAACGCAGGCGCGCGATGGCCTCGCGCACCACATTGCGGCTGACCTTGAAGGTCTCGGCCAGCATCTGCTCGCCGGGGATGCGGTCGCCGGGCTGCAGCCGGCCTTCGAGGATCTCGCGGCGCAGCGCATCGGCGACGCGGGTCGGGAGATGCGGCGCCCGGTCTAGCGAGTCGAGACTCATCGAAAGTCCTCCGATCTGGTCAATCGAGAATGCGTCCGGGACTCATGGTGCCGTTCGGGTCGAGCGTGGCCTTGATACGGCGGAGCAGCGCAATGTCGAGCGGTCCCGTGCGTTCCAGAAAGGCATGACGCTTGATGCGGCCGATGCCGTGTTCGGCGCTGAGCGACCCGTGCAAGGCGTCGACCTCGGCGAAGATGACCTCCTCGCAGCGATGCAGGACCTCGATCTGCGCGGCCTCGTCGAGGTCCGGGGGCGGCAGGACGTTGAAGTGAATATTGCCATCGCCGAGATGCCCATAGGTCAGGGGGGTGCTCCGCGGTGCCGCCGCCAGCACGGCCGCCTCGGTGACGGCGAGGAAGTGCGCGATCTGCGAGATGGGGATCGACACGTCGGTGCGAAGGTGACGACCCCGCCGCGCCTGAGCCTCGATCAGTCCCTCCCGGATCAGCCAGAAGGACGCCGCCTGCGCGGCGCTCGCCGCCAGAACGCCGTCGGCGAGCAATCCGTCCTCGATCAGCCCTTCGAAGGCCTGTTCGACGAGGCCCCTGAGCTGGACGAGGCCGCTCGCCGTGGCCTCCATCAGAACGTAATAGGGCGAGGGCGTATCGAGCGGATCGCGGCTGTCCGGCATGATGGCGAGAGCCATCTCGACGCAGCGGCGCGGGATGAGCTCAAAGGCCGACAGGAGGTCGCTGAGGTCGCGCCGCAGCCGCCCGAACAGCGCCACCGCGGCGGCGGGTGACTCGACCGCCAGAAAGGCCGTCTCGACCTGGGTCGGCTTGGGGAACAGCTTCAGGCTGACCGCCGTGACGATGCCGAGCGTGCCTTCCGAGCCGATGAAGAGCTGCTTCAGATCGTAGCCGGCGTTGTTCTTGCGCAGCTTGCGCAGACCGTTCCAGATCCGCCCGTCCGGCAGCACCACTTCGAGGCCGAGGACGAGGTCGCGCATCATCCCGTAACGGACGACGTTGAGCCCTCCCGCATTGGTCGCCACGTTGCCGCCGATCTGGCAGCTCCCCTGGGCGCTGAGCTGCAGCGGGAACAGGAGATCGGCCTCCGCCGCCGCGGCATGCACCTTCTCCAGGATGCAGCCTGCTTCCACCACGATCGTGAAATTCTCGGCATCGATCTCCCGCACGCGATCGAGCCGCTCGAGGCT